>NZ_RZQE01001000.1:0-719 GCF_004022955.1 Mesorhizobium sp. M7A.F.Ca.US.002.01.1.1
GAATAAAAGTTTGGGTGGCAGCTTGGCTTACACCCCCGGGCCAAGTGGTCTAAAAGCAAGACCCGCCATTGCTGATCAATGACGGGTCTTCGCTGTGCATCGATCGATGGACCAACATCCCGAAGCTCAGCGCCGCGCCCCGTCCTTCGCACAGAGCGTTGGCGTCACACGCCTGTCATGGGACGAGCTTATTCGCTGAAGAACCGGCCTGCGGCCAGCGACCTGCGTTTTTTTTAGGATGGCTCGACGCCGAGGTCGGTCCGCTCCTGCCTACCTGGCTGCCGTTGCCGGTCGGAGGGCGGGAGAGGAATGACCTCCTGCTCACTGCGCCCCGCAGCTTCGCCGAGTTTGTATGCCGCATATAAGGCGCCGATTCTGACTAGCCAACGGATCATCGCGATCTCCTTTGGCGCCCAGAACACAGCGGCTTTCGATATGTTCCACATGCTGGAAGCGCCACCCTCTGCATCGTGCAGAATGGCGAGTGCTACAGACCATCGCGGCATGCCGACGTTTGGCATGTCTATCGGTGTCGATGCTCTCATCAACGCCTCGGCGTAATTCGTGCGCCGCGGCAGGTGCTTGCAGCGGATGAAGGCCGCTCGATCATGTGGCGGCCGCTACGGGACGCCGTCCTAAACGTGAAGCCAGGCTCAAACGAACCTCCTCGGTTTTATGAACCAAAGCTCTGCCGTCGTCGCTGTCATGATATTCCGCAC
>NZ_RZQE01001001.1:0-718 GCF_004022955.1 Mesorhizobium sp. M7A.F.Ca.US.002.01.1.1
GGCTACATCCATGCCGTAGCCGACGACGAAATAGTCGGGGCAGTCGAAGCCGACATAATCGGCATTGAGTTCGGTCTGGCGGCGCATGCGCTTGTCGAGCAGCACGGCGATCGAACAGCTCTTGGCGCCCCGCGACAGCATCAGCTCCCGGGTGAAGCTCAGCGTCTTGCCCGATTCGAGAATGTCGTCGATCAGCAGCACGTCGCGGCCAGCGACCTCATTGTCGATGTCGCGCAGCACCCTCACCTCGCCGCTGCTGGTGCCGGCGCCATAGCTGGAGATGAAGATGAATTCGACCTCCGGCGACAGGCCGACATCGTGCATGGCGCGGATGAGATCTGCGGCGAAGATGAACGACCCCTTCAGCACCGAGATCACCAGGAGGTCATGGTAGTCGTGTCCGGCAATCTCCTTGGCGAGTTCGAGATTGCGCCGCGCGATCGCCGATGCAGAAAACAGGACTTCGATGTTCTTGCCGCGTACAATTGGCATTTTTCGCCCCGCTGATTTTCTTGCCTAAACGCGTTCACGCCCAGCATGTGTTGAGATTCAGGTCAGGCTGAGTCGAAAACGGTGGTTTCCGAGAACCGGAGCGGAGCGTACTGAAGTACGTGAGCACCGGAAGCGCACGAAACCGCCGTTTGCGGCCAGTCTCACCTGAATATCAGCACACGCTATTCGGCGAAGGTGACCGATACAGTTCTTACACCGTTTCTAG
>NZ_RZQE01001002.1:0-711 GCF_004022955.1 Mesorhizobium sp. M7A.F.Ca.US.002.01.1.1
ATGTGGAGTTTTGCCACCGCATTCGAGCGCGACGCGTTTCATGTTCGACTGGGCGGAATAGCTCATGAAGAGCTTGCCGACCTCGGTTGAACCAGTGAACGTCACCGCGTCGACATCCATGTGCAGGCCAAGCGCCTTGCCCGCGGTCTCGCCAAGGCCGGTGACCACGTTGAACACGCCATCGGGAATACCGGCTTCCGCCGCGAGTTCGGCAAGCCTGATCGCGGAGAGCGGTGACTGCTCGGCAGGCTTGAGAATGACCGAGTTGCCTGCTGCCAGCGCTGGCCCGAGTTTCCAGCATGCCATCAGCAAAGGAAAATTCCATGGAACGACCGCCGCCACGACGCCGACGGGCTCGCGGGTAATCATGCCCAGTGCACCGCTGCCGGTCGGAGCAATCTCGTCGTAGATCTTGTCAATCGCCTCGGCGTACCAGGCGATCGTATTGGCCGATGCCGGGACGTCGATTGAGCGCGCGTCCGAGATCGGCTTGCCCATGTTCAAGGTCTCAAGCAGTGCGAGCTCATCACCGTGCTGATGCATCAGCTCCGCGAAGCACTGCAGCACTTTCTTGCGTTCGCTCGGCGAGCGCCGCGACCAGGATCCCGACTCGAAGGCGCCGCGCGCGGAGCGAACCGCCAGGTCGACATCCGCCGCGTCGCACGACGCTATCTGGGCAAGCGTTGTTCCATTGGCGGGGTTGGTCGCGTC
>NZ_RZQE01001003.1:0-707 GCF_004022955.1 Mesorhizobium sp. M7A.F.Ca.US.002.01.1.1
GCTCATCAAGACCTGGCCCTCGCGATCCAAGACGAAGATCGATGGAGCAGTTTGGTGGCAGCCGACTCTCGACGATTTGAGGGCCGCAAGAAAGATGGCTCGCGCATTGGAGAGAAGGCGGACGCGGCTGCGAACAATTACCCGCCGTTGATGCTCTGCTCGATCTGCCGGGCCGAGGCTAGGATGCCGTCAAAGCTTGGCGGGGTGCCGAAGATCATCGCAGTCGTGTTGGCGTAGTCGCGCGCAAGCGCATCGACCATCTTGGTCGCGGGCTCGATCGCAAAGGTCCCCGGCACTGCCGAGGCAAGATCATAGTCCGGCCGATCGAAAAACATGCGCGCGTGACGCACGCAATCGGCGCCAAGATCGAGGTTGGCGAGCGCCGCTCTCCCGGTTTCCGACTGCATGAGGCAGTGCAAATCGTAGTAATGCCGCGAGACGCGCTGACCTTCCTGCCGTAGTTCACCACGCCGCTCATACCAGCGGCGCAGCCCATGAGCGATCACCACCTTATCCCAGAAGGTCCGCGTCGCCTCGATCGTGGTGACGTCCGGCACGGCGAGGTCAACGCCGGCTGCTTCCTCGGCGACATAGGGTGTAATCGTAAGAGGCCCATGGGGATCGAGCGCTGATTTTGCGCCGGATTCAAGACGTATCGCCGGTCGGACATAGGCGCCATCGCGCGGCTCCACTTCGGGATCTGTCTC
>NZ_RZQE01001004.1:0-705 GCF_004022955.1 Mesorhizobium sp. M7A.F.Ca.US.002.01.1.1
CCCCGCTTTTTGCGACAATACCCTCGACGCTGCGGATCTCCGCCTCGTACCCGCCGAGCCTGACATAGTCGTCGCGGCGCAGCGTGAATTCGATCGGCGCCACCAGCGCCGGTGTAGGCACATAGCCGAAGGCGCCTTCCGGCACCCGTGTGACATCGACCATCAGCGTGATGCCGCCGCCCGGCCAGACATAGACCGGCGCACCGCCGACCGTGACATAGGTGGTCAGGCCCTGAACCGAGCGGGTGAGATTGACCGGGTTTTCGGTGACGCCGGCGCGCAGCGAACCGCCGGCGCCGCCGATGAACAGCACCGTGCACAAAGCCGGCTCGCAATTGTCCTCGATCAGGCCGACCGATTTTTGCAGCCGTTCCGGAAACGGTTTTTGCACCGGCTTCAACTCGTCGTCGAGCTCGTAATAGGCGAATTGCTCGCCGGTGGTCGAAACCATCAGCAGCGACAGGCCCGGCCGCGCACCCTTCTTGGCGTTCCACTCGCCAAGGATCGACAGCGGGTCTGAAATGCTGGTGCCGCCCCAGCCGAGGCCTGGCTCAGACACCTTGAAATAGCGGCCCGGCGTCGAACGGCGGCCGAGGATCTTTATCCCTGTGTCCTGCCAGCCCAGCACCTTGCCGGCCTGATGCTCGGAAACGACGCCGGTGATGTGGTCGTCGACCACCACCACCTCGTCGACAAGGCCGCGCC
>NZ_RZQE01001005.1:0-702 GCF_004022955.1 Mesorhizobium sp. M7A.F.Ca.US.002.01.1.1
GTCGATGACGGCGCGTGCGAGAAAGCGGTGCTCACCGCCGCCATCGCGGTAGCGGATGACGAAGGGCGCGTCCTTGCGGCCCTCATTGGCGACCTTGTCGTGCCCCTGACGGGTGATCGCGGTGACCTCGGCGCCGAGCTTCAGATTGGCGGCGATCGCCGGAAGCCGGCCAAGCGGCGCCAGATAGTCGCGCACGATCTCGCCGCCGGTCGGCAGGCCCTGGCTGTCCGGCGCCGTCCAGCCGGAGCGGTCGAGCAGCGCCCGCGCCGCCGCGTCGATGTTGTATTCCCAAGGCGAGAACACCCGCACGTGGCCCCATTCGAGCAGTGCGGCACCAACGCTTTCGCCGCGCTCCAGGATCAGCAGGCGGATGCCGCGCTCGACCAGATGCGCCGCGGCGGCAAGGCCGACCGGGCCGGCGCCAATTACCGCGACGGGAAGGTTTGCCATCATGTCCATAGGTTCGATCCTTCCGGTATGTTCGAATTATACGCGCAGAAAAATCAGGCCAGTGCTTTGCCGACGGCGGGCGCGCAGACAGCATCCGCGCAGCACTCGTCGGCGAGATAGCCGATCAGCGCATTCATGCCGGGATAGTTGGCGCGGCAGATCAGCGTCGTCGCTTGCCGTTCCTGCGTGACAAGCCCGGTATCGACCAGCCGTTTGAGGTGATGCGACAGCGTGGAGGACGGAATGTCGAGC
>NZ_RZQE01001006.1:0-702 GCF_004022955.1 Mesorhizobium sp. M7A.F.Ca.US.002.01.1.1
GCTGAGCTGGTCAACAACGACTCGGCCGCGCACATCAAGGCGGTCTACACCGACCACGCCTTCGATCTCGCGGTCGGTCCGCCGGTGTTCCGCGGCGATCCGGCGATCTCGACCACCATCCTGGTGCAGAGCGGCATTCCCGACGGCGTGCCGTTCTCCAACCAGGGCGGCTACAAGAACGATGCGCTCGATGCGCTCATCGCCAAGGCATCGGAGACGCTCGACGCATCAGCCCGCACCGACCTCTACAAGGAGTTCCAGAAGGCGGTGGCTGCCGACCTGCCGCTGATCAACGTCGCCGAATGGAGTTTCATCAGCGTCGCGCGAGACACCGTCGGCAACATCGCCAACAACCCGCGCTGGGCGGTGTCGAACTGGGCGGACACGTATTTGGAATCGTGACAGAATTGCGCGGATGAAAATTCGCGAAATCATCGTAGGCTTTGAGTTCTACGAGGCCCCCCTCTGTCCTACCGGACATCTCCCCCCCAAGGGGGGAGATTGGCCGCTTGTCTGTCCCGCGAATTCTTCAACGTTGGAGATTGGCGAAGCCAAAAGAGACAGCCGATCTCCCCCCTTGAGGGGGAGATGTCCGGCAGGACAGAGGAGGGTGCCTAGGCGCGGTCCTAATCAACGTATCGCCAACCCATCGACGCCCCCATGAACCGCGCCCTCACCCTTCTCCGCCGCCGCCTCGTCGGC
>NZ_RZQE01001007.1:0-700 GCF_004022955.1 Mesorhizobium sp. M7A.F.Ca.US.002.01.1.1
AATCTGAACCTGTCGTTCATCGGCCCTTCAGGCTGCCTTTGGCATGTTGCCCGCACCATCAATGCGGCCAAGGCCGAAGGAGACGAAGACATGCTGACCCGCCGTACTCTTGCCGCCGCGCTGATCGCGGCGATTGCCATGCCAAGCCTGGCCGCAGCCCAGGCGACAACGCCTTCGGCCGCGACGATCGAGCGGAAGCTCGAGGCGGCACCGCGTGTGAAATTGCGGCCGAACGAGCGCGTCACCATCCGGGAATTCAAGCGGCGCCCGGATTTGCGCCGCATGGCCCGCTCGATCGATATCCAGTCGATCAACTTCGCCTTCGGTTCGGCGGCTATTGCCAACTCGCAATACGACAAGATCGAGACTATTGCCGACGCGCTGCGGCGAATCCTGCGCCGCGATCCCGGCGCCCGCGTGCTGATCGAAGGCCATATCGACGCCGTCGGCTCCTTCCAGTCGAACCAGGCCCTGTCCGAACAGCGCGCCGCTTCGCTCAAGCGCACATTGGTGCGCGAATTTAGGGTGCCCGGCCATGCACTGGAAACGGTTGGTTACGGTGAGGAGTTTTTGCTGGTGCAGACGCAGAACGAAAACTGGCAGAATCGCCGGGTGACGCTGCGCCGCTTCGACGATTTCATCCGTTGAGTCGCAGCTCCGAAATTTAATTAGCCGGCGCCTTTGACAGGAACCTGATGAG
>NZ_RZQE01001008.1:0-684 GCF_004022955.1 Mesorhizobium sp. M7A.F.Ca.US.002.01.1.1
GGCGCGCAGGGGCTCTTCGACATGCTTTTCGGCGGCGGCGTCAGGCATGCGCCGAAAGGCGAGTTTCCGCCCCCGCCACCGAAGAACAAGCCAAAGCCGAAAGTGTCCGGTGGCGGCGGCGGCAATGTGAAGATCAGCAGCCCGTCCTACTACACCTACAAGGCCGACCGGCTGGTTCGCGTCGACTTCTCGGCATTGGCCGCGACGCCGGCGCCGGCGACACCGCAGGACGCCGCCTTCGTCCCGTCGGCTACGGGTGCCGCGTTTCGTGATGCGGTTGCCAGCTTGGGCGACTACGAACTCTTAGCCGAGCCCGACATCGCCAAGGCGCTGATCGCGTACTACTCGGCCAATCCGGATTTCATCTGGATAAGCGGAACCAGCCTCAACAGCCGTGCGCAGGATGCGGTGCGGGTGCTTGGCGAGGCTTCAAGCTATGGCCTCACGCCCGCCGACTATACGGTCGAAGTGCCCGCTGCCGGCGCATCGTCGACCGATGCCAATGCGCAACTGAAAGAACTCGTCCGTTTCGAGATGGCGCTTTCGGCGCGTGTGCTGCGCTATGCCCACGACGCCCAGAACGGCCGCGTCGATCCCAACCGCATGACCGGCTATTATGATTTCCCGGCCAAGCCGCTCGATCTGCAAGGCGTGCTGAAAACGCTGGCTCATACCCAGCAGGTG
>NZ_RZQE01001009.1:0-672 GCF_004022955.1 Mesorhizobium sp. M7A.F.Ca.US.002.01.1.1
GTGACAGCATTCCAACTCCCATTGGATTTCGGCGTTCCACACATAAACAAAAAGGCCCGCCACCTCTCGGCAGCGGGCAGTGGGTCGCTAGGATCACCCAGCGGTACCTAAAGTACACCCAGCCTCGCCAAAAGGGAAATGTTAGATATCTCTAATGGATGAGTCGGACCCTGGGGCTGACCGTGGGGTATCAAATCCGAGAATACAGCGGGCCAGGTGATAGCGGAATACCGAGCTGAGGCCCCGACATCCTATTGCGCCGCCGCTCAGGCAACGAAAATGCCCGTGACGCTACACCGATCCGGAAACTACTTTCTTGAGGTGACCGATGCGAGCACGGAGGGTGTTCGCCTACCAATACGCCGATTTGTTCTACTGAGTGGCTTTGAGCAGCGGCTGCTGCTTCACCTCCGGGCCAAACCGGCCGCTCCCATTCATAGCCGCAGCGGGCTGTCCTAGGGATAGTTGGACTGGACGGTGTGTTGATTCACCCCTGCTGGATGGCTGAGGTGCAAAACCATGCAAACCACAATGCGCGGATACGCGACAGAAAGCCGTTGCGTCGTCGACTTTATTCAAGCCGGAATTCAACCGCATGCTTGTCGTCCTCGCGAATGAGGCCACTGTCCATGGCGGCTTCGAACGCCTTGGTGAAATACTGATCATCATCGG
>NZ_RZQE01000100.1:0-15978 GCF_004022955.1 Mesorhizobium sp. M7A.F.Ca.US.002.01.1.1
CTCCAAGAGCGATTCGACGACGATCTCGACCGTCGCCAGCCAGTTGATCGACAGCGACAAGGTCGTCGGCATCATCGGCTTCGCCGATTCCGACTCGGTGCTGGCCATCGGACCGCAGGTCCAGACGGCGCAGATACCGTTCATAACGCCAGGCGCGACCTCGCCGAAATTGCCGAGCCAGCTCGGCAACGAGATCTTCCTCGCCGCCTTCGGCGACAGCGTTCAGGCTGCGGTTGGCGCGGAGTTTGCGCTGAACAAGCTGAACGGCAAAACCGCCTACCTGCTGACCGACATCGGCACTGAATACACAACGCTGCTGTCGGACTACTTCGTCACCGCCTACGAGCATGGCGGGGGCAAGATTTTGGAGCGCGACACCTACAAGATCGGCGACAAGACCTTTACCGCGCAGATCGCCAAACTGAAGGCGCTGTCGCCGCAGCCAGACTTCGTCTATGCCTCGTCGAATGCCGAGGAAATCGGCCTGATCTTGAAGCAGATGCGCCAGGCCGGCATCAACCTGCCGGTGGTCGGCGGCGACGGCTACGACACGCCCTTGCTGATCCAGGTCGGCGGCGACGCGGCCAAGGACACCTACTTCACTACACACGCCTACATCGGTGAGGGCGCCACCCCGAAGGTGCAGGCCTTCATCGACGCCTACACCAAGTCGGTCGGCAATGCCCCGGAGAACGCGTTCGCTGCGCTCGGCTACGACTCGGTCAAGCTGATGGCCGACGCGATCAAGCGTGCCGGTGCGCCGGATCCGGCCAAGATCCGTGACGCGCTGGCCGCTACGTCCGGGCTCGACGGCGTGACCGGCACGATCACCTACCGCCCGGGCATTTCGGTGCCGGACAAGTCGGTCTCGGTCATTGGTGTCAAGGACGGCAAGCTTGTCCTGGCAAGTGAAGCGGCACCGACCTTCGTCGCGGAGCCGTGATCTTGTCCACTCCGGGCTCGCTTTGGGACATCTACAGGTCGCGGCTCTCCGCCGCGACCTTCACCGACCTGACGCATGCGTTTCATCCGGGTCAGCCGCATTTCCCGGCCTTCCCGGACGAGGAGCGCAGTGCGTTGCTCGATTTTTCGAAGGGCGATGCCTTCCAGGTCCACCACTACGCCTTCGTCGGACAGTGGGGCACCCATGTCGATCCGCCGGTGCACTTCATCGACGGCGGCCGCTCGATCGACCAACTGCCGGTGGCGGAGATGCTTCTGCCGCTGGTCATCCTCGACATCAGCGACAGGGTCGCCGCCGATCCCGACGCGACGCCGACGCTCGACGATATTTCGGCCTGGGAGACGCGGAACGGCCGTATCCCGGAAAAGTGTTTTGTCGCACTTCGCACCGGCTGGTGGCCGCGCTGGCCGGACCCCGTGGCATTTCGGAACAAGTCGGCCGACGGTATCTCGCATGCGCCGGGTTGGTCGAAGCCGGTGCTGGAGGAACTTTTGGAACGCCGCGGTGTCGCTGCGATCGGGCACGAGGGCATGGACACTGATCCCGGCCGTGCCACTTCCGCAGGTGACGCAAGCCTGGAATACTATGTGCTGTCGCGCGACTGCTGGCAGATCGAGCTCTTGGCCAATCTCGACAAAGTGCCCGAAGCCGGCGCGTTGATAATGGCAAGCTGGCCAAAGCCAAAGGCCGGATCTGGCTTCCCGGCTCGCGCTGTCGCCATCCATGAAGCGGCCGGCTGAACGCGTGAAGCCGCTGCTGGCGGCGGTCGAGGGGCCGCCGCACAACGATCATCAGACACGGAATTCAGACATGGATATAGATACGGTCCGCGATGCTTTTCCGGCGATGGCGAGAGGTGCCGGGCCGAAGAAGCGGATTTTCTTCGACAATCCCGCGGGAACCCAGATGGCGAGCCGTTCGATCGAGCGTATGACGCGTGCCATGATCGAAACCAACGCCAATCTTGGTGGCTATTTCGAAACCTCACTCGCGGCCCAGGCGATGGTCGACGACGCGCATCAGGCGATGGCCGATTTCTTCAATGCCGCCGACCGGCGTGAGGTGGTGTTCGGCCAGAACATGACGACTCTGACTTTCGCCGTCTCGCGCGCCATCGGCCGCGATCTGAACGCCGGCGACGCCATCGTGCTGACGCGCATGGATCATGACGCCAACGTCGCACCCTGGCTGATGCTGGCGGAGGATCGGGGGCTTGAAGTACGCTGGATCGACCTCGATCCAAAAACCTTCGAACTCGACCTGTCGACGCTGGAGGCGACTATCGACGAGGACGTCAAGCTGGTCGCCGTCGGATATGCCAGCAACGTTACCGGCACGATCAACGACGTGAAGCGGATCGCGCAGCGCGCCCGCGCGATCGGGGCGCTGAGCTATATCGACGCGGTGCAGTTCGCGCCGCATGGGGTGATCGACGTCCAGGAGATCGGCTGTGATTTCCTGGTTTGCTCGGCCTACAAATTTTTTGGACCGCATCACGGGGTGTTGTGGGGCCGTTTCGATCTGCTGCAGGCGCTGACCGCCTATAAGGTGCGCGCGGCTTCCAATACGCCACCTGGAAAATTCGAGACGGGAACGACAAGCCGCGAGGCGCTTGCCGGGGTGCTTGGCGCCGTCGAGCACTATGCCTGGCTCGGACAGTCCTTCGGCAACGTCCACCCGCAGGCGACGCGGCGGGAGCGCATCGTCGCCGGCATTGAAGTCGCCGACCGTTATGAGCGTGTCCTGACAGCACGGCTGATTGCCGGATTGTCTAGAATTGATGGCGTCTTGATCCAGGGCATATCCGATGTGGCGGCGCTGGCGCGCCGTGTGCCTACCGTGTCGATCACCGTTGACGGAACCGATCCCGCCGATATCGCCAAGGCGATGGCAGAGGAAGGCATCTATCTCTGGCACGGTCACAATTACGGTTTGGAGCCAATCAAGCGGCTGGGGCTTGCGGACCGCAACGGTGTCGTCCGCATCGGGCTGGCTCATTACAACACCGAGGCGGAAGTCGATTTCCTGCTGGCGAAGCTGGCGGACTGGATGAAGACGCGGACCTGACATGCGCGACAGAAACGGAACCCCGAGGATCGGCGTCAAGCTGCGCCATGCCAGACAGGTGCTTGGCCTCAGCCTGGAAGAGCTCGGCGCCCGCATCGGGCTGACAGAGGGTTATCTCTCGAAGATCGAAAACGACCGCGCTACACCGTCCATGGCGGCTCTGCATCGGCTGGTGCAGGCGCTGGGCATCAACATGAACGCGATGTTCGGCACGCTGCAGCACAATGCCTCGGAAGTGTTCGTTTTGCGGCAGAACGAGCGTCCGCACATGGAGACGGGACATCGGCGTTCGGGCAACCATGTCGTGCTCGAGCAATTGGTGCCGTCCGGTCCGGAATATCTGCTGCAGATCAACGTTCATGTGATCGAGGCCGGCGGCGGCAGCCCCGAGTTGATCAGCCACAAGGGACAAGAGTTCGGCTACGTGCTCGAAGGTTCCGTCGAATTGCTGGTCGAGGCGAACGTGGTGGCGCTCGAGGCAGGCGACGCGTTCTATTTCAACTCCGAACTCGGCCACGGCTACCGCAATATCGGTTCGACCACGGTCCGCATCCTCTGGGTCAACACGCCGCCGACATTCTGACCGCCTCCAGCGCGGCGCCGGATTTTGAGGGAGTTCTGCAGGCGTTGTTCAATGAGCCAACGTCCACAGGACAACAGCCGCCGAGCCCAATTGAGCTGTTTCAATGCCCGAACGCGAGCGGCGGCGCCAGTCGGTCGCGCCGCAGCCAGCGCGCCAGCAGCAGCGCGGCCACCACGGCCAGCCCCGTCGACAGGCCGATCCAGATGCCGACGCCATGCAGGCCGAAATGGAAGGCGAGCAGCACCCCAAGCGGCAGGCCGACGCCCCAATAGCCGATCGCGGCATAGATCATCGGCACCTTGGTGTCGTGCAGGCCGCGCAGCATGCCGGCGGCCACCGCCTGGGCGCCGTCGAAGACCTGGAACAGCGCCGCGAAGACCAGGAACGACACGGCAAGTTCGATCACCCTGGCATTGGCCGGATTGCTCAGATCGATGAAGGCGCTGATCAGCGGATGCGGCCACAGGATCATCACCAGCCCCATCAGCGCCATGAAGGAAACGCCGATGACGAAGGCGGTCCAGCCGGCGCGCGACACGCCTTGCGGATTGCCGGCGCCATGCGCAAGGCCGACGCGCACCGTCACCGCCTGGTTGAGGCCAAGCGGCACCATGAAGGAGATCGAGGCGATCTGGATGGCGATCGCGTGCGCGGCCAGCGAATCCGCGTCGATCAGGCCCATCAGCAGGGCGGCCGCATTGAAGATAGTCACCTCGAAGGCGAGAATGCCGGCAATCGGCAGGCCGAGCCGCAACAGGCCCTTGAAGCGTGGCCAGTCCGATCGCCAGAACCGTCCGAACAGACGATAACGGCGGAACTTCTTCTCCAGTATCACCACGGCAGCCAGGCCGATGAACATCAGCGTTGAGGACAGCGAGGTGGCAAGGCCCGACCCGGCAATGCCCATCGACGGCACGCCGAGATTGCCGAACATGAACACCCAGTTGAAGAAGGCATTGCAGGCGACGGCAACAAAGACGATGACCAGCGCCCAGCCCGGCCGCTCCAGCGCCGAGATAAACGAGCGCAGCACGATATAGAAGTAGAAGGGCAGCACCGCCCATTCGAGCCAGCGCAGATAGATGCCGGCCTGATGCGCCAGTGCCGGTTCCTGGCCCATGGCCAGCAGAATGCCTTCGCCGTGCCAAAGCACGAGCCAGATCGGAATCGAGATCAGGATCGCCAGCCACAGGCCCTGGCGCACGGTGCGGCGCAGGTCGCGCACCGAATAGCGGCGGCGGCCAAGCTCGGTGGCGATCATCGGCGATGTCGCCAGCATCAGGCCGAGGCCGAAGATCAGCGGCATGAAATAGAGGTTGGCGCCAAGCGCGCCACTGGCCAGCGTATCCGGCCCCAGCCGGCCCATCATCATGACGTCGGTGGCCGTCATCGCGGTCTGGCCGAGATTGGTCAGCACCATCGGCCAGGCGAGCGCCAGCGTCGCCCTGATTTCCTGACGCCAAAGATTTTCCGGCGCGCGAGCGCCGGCTTCGATCGCAGACATTGTTCCGCTCTTTCCAGCTACGGCGCGTCGGCCAGAGCCGGAAGCCGCATGTCAAACGGCAAAACCTTCGGTTTCGCGGCGTTTGCGTCAGCTTCTGGACGAAACGCGACATGAAGGCAAGAGAGGAGGGACGGGAACGGATTGAGCCAGGGACCGGCCCCGATGCTCTAGCGGATCGCGTCCAGCATCCGCCGCTGGCGGTGCATCTCAAGGAAAACCTTGTAGTCGCGGTCGAAACGCCCTGATGATTTCGGGTTCGACGCGCGCGTCCTGCCGCCTTGCTGCATGGCAAGACAGGCCGCGTTGAGGTCGGGAAACAGCCCGGCCGCGGTGGCGGCGATCATGCCGGTGCCGAGCAGCACCGCCTCGTCGGCCAGCGGCTCGATCACCGTGCAGCCGGTGGCGTCGGCATAGAGCTCCATCAACAGCGGGTTCTTGGTGTGGCCGCCGGTGACATGCAGCGTATCGATCAGATAGCCGTTCTCGTTCAGCGCCTCCAGCACGTGGCGCACGCCGAGCGCGATGCCGACGGCGGTGCGCCAGTAGAGCTTGCACAGGCTGTCGAAGGAGGAGTCCAGCGTCAGCCCGCTGACGACGCCGACGGCATGCGGATCGGCGAGCGGTGAGCGGTTACCATGAAAATCGGGCAGCACATGCAGCCGCGCGGCAAGGTTGTCGCCCTCGGTGGCGCGCAGCTCGGTGACACGCCTGGCGATCTTCGCATGCATGGCGGCATCCGGCTCGCCGCCGGCGCCGTGCCAGCGGATGATGTGGTCGAGCAGGGCGCCGGTCGCCGACTGGCCGCCTTCCGACAGCCACAGCCTGGGCAGCGCCGCGCCGTAATAGGGACCCCAGACGCCGGCGAAGGGCTGCGGATCCGGTGACATCGCCATGACGCAGCTCGACGTGCCGGCGATCAGCGCCAAATGCCGGCCGATGTCCTGTTGGTCGCCGGCAAAGCCGCCGAGCACGCCAAGCGCACCGGCATAGGCATCGATGACGCCGGCGCCGACCCGGCATTTCTCGCTCAGCCCAAGCTCGGCCGCTGCCTGGGCGGTCAGTTGGCCAATATAAGCGCCGACCGGACTGGCCTTTTCCGGCAAATTGCCGTGCTCGAAAAGATCGCCGAGGCCGACGAGCGCAAAGAAGTCGCGCCGCCAGCCGGCCTCTTCATGCGCCAGATAGGTCCATTTGGCGGTCAGCGTGCATTGCGAGCGGGCCAGCGAACCTGTCGCTTGCCAGGTCAGGAAATCGGTGAGATCGAATAAATAGCCGGCTTCATTCCAGGTCTCCGGCAAATTGCGCTTCAGCCACATCAGCTTCGGTGTCGCCATTTCCGGCGACATGACGCCACCGACGTAATTCAGCACGGCATGGCCGCTTGCCGTGCATTCGTCGGCCTCCGCGATGGCGCGGTGGTCGAGCCAGACGATGGTGTCCCAGCGCTTGTCGCCCGTGGTCGAGATGCTGAGCTGGCCGCCTTGCCGGTCGCGCACCACCAGCGAACAGGTGGCATCGAAGGAGATGCCGACGACCTCCTCGGCAGCTATGCCGGCCTTTTCGCGGGCAGCGCGCACGGCGGCGCAGACGGCCGACCAGATATCGCGCGAATCATGTTCGGCGTGATCGGGCTTCGGCTGGTTCATGGCGATCGGCCGCTCGGCGCGGCCGAGCAAGGTGCCGTTGGTGTCGAGAATGCCCGCGCGAGCGCTCCCGGTGCCGACATCGACCGCGCAAACGAACTGTTTCGTCAAGATGCTCTGTCTCTCGCTCCCAGGCCTGCAATCAGATCGGGCAATTGCAGCATGTCAGCGAATATAAAGTCCGGTTCACTCGACGCAAGCCGCGCTTTCAAGGTCGGGTTGCCGGCGTGCGAGCCGCCGGTGAAGGCAAACACGCGCATCCCCGCCGCCCGCGCGGCAATGATGCCGGCCGGGCTGTCCTCGATGACGAGGCATTTGCGTGGATGGGCCCGCATGCTGGCGGCAGCATGCAGGAACAGGTCCGGCGCGGGCTTTCCCTTGGCCACCATGGTGGCACTGAACAGGTGCGGTTCCATCAGCCCAAGCAATCCGGTGACGTCGAGCGCGTAGCGGATGCGGTCGAGCGTGCCCGAGGACGCGACACAGAACGGCAGCTCAAGCTTCGGCAGCATCTTCTTGACACCGGCGATCGGCTTCAGCTCCTCGCGGAATTTGCGCATCAATTCGACGCGCATCTCGGTCAGGTGCAGGTCGGTAATATCGAGCCCGAAGTCGCGGCCGAGGATCTCGCGCACGCTTTTCATGCTCTTGCCGAGGAAATGCTCGTAGGCGGCATCCTCACTGACGCTGCCGCCGGCAAGCCTGACCATGCCGAGCAGCGCCGAGACGGAGAGCGCCTCGCTGTCGACCAGCACGCCATCGCAGTCGAAAATGACCAGTTCAGGCGTCATGGCCGAGAATGGCTCTCAGAGCTTGCCGGCGAGGTAGCGCGTCAGCGTGGCGCGCGCGCCATTCGCCCACAGCACGTTGAGCGCATGGGCAAAGGCCTCGACAAACGCCGTTGCGCGGCCGACATCGCCATAGATGTCCTCCATGGCGAGCCAGGCGGCGGGAGCGTCCTTTGCTGCCTTTGCCGTCGCCTGCAGCCGGTCCCAACTCGGGTCGTTGGGCTCGATGACGGCGCCGCTGTCCGTCGTGCCGAAGCAATAGCGGCACCACAATGCCGATTCCAGCGCCAGGCCGGCGACGCTTTTCCCAGCCTTCAGCCGGTCGGCGATGGTCGGGATGATGAACTTCGGCTGGCGGTTGGAGCCGTCGAGGCAGAGCCGGCGCACCGTGTCGCCGATCTTCGGGTTGGAGAAGCGGCTCTCGATGAGCTGGTAATAGTCTTCCAGAACCGTGTCCGGCACCGGCGGCACCGTCGGGATGATTTCGTCCCGTTCGAGCTTGGCCAGAAAACCGCTCACCAGCGGCTCCTGCATCGCCTCATGCACGAAATGGATGTCCATCAGGCCGGCCGGATAGGCGATCGCTGCATGGCCGCCATTGAGGATGCGGATTTTCATCAGTTCATAAGGCGCAACGTCTTTGACGAACTGCACGCCGACCTTTTCCAGCGGCGGCCGGCCATCGGTGAAATGGTCCTCCAGCACCCACTGCCGGAACGGCTCGCAGAACACCGGCCAGTTGTCCTCGAGGCCGAAATCCTTGGCCAGGATGCCGCGCTCGCGGTCGGTGGTGGCCGGCGTGATGCGATCGACCATGCCGTTCGGAAAGGCGACATGCTCGCTGACCCAGTTCGCCAGATCCTCGTCGATCAAACGGGCCAGGCCGATGACGCCATCCGAGGTGACATGGCCGTTGTGGGGAATGTTGTCGCACGACATGACGGTGAACGGCACGGTGCCTTCATCGCGGCGGCGCATCAGCCCGGCAAGAATGATGCCGAACACCGTCTTCGGCGTGGCGCCGGCCTGCGCGTCGGCGACGATGTCGGGATGGATCGGGTTGAACACGCCGGAAGCCGGATCGATAAAGTAGCCGCCTTCGGTGATGGTCAGCGAAACGATCTTGATCGCCGGGTCGGCAAGCCGTTTGATGACACCGGCCGCATCGCCAGGCATCAGGAAGTCGATCATCGCGCCGGTGACGCGGGCATTCATATGGCCAGAGTCCTGCTCGACCACCGTGGTCAGCCAGTCCTGCTCTTCCAGTTTGCCGCGGCCGATCTTTTCACCGTCGAACACGCCGGCACCGATCAGCGCCCAGTCATGGCCGATGCCCGCATTGAACAGATCGTCGAGATAGACGGCCTGATGCGAGCGGTGGAAATTGCCGACGCCGAAATGCACGATGCCGGCCTTCAGCGTCGCGCGGTCATACTTCGGACCTGCGACGTTGGCGGGCAGCTTGGAGAGGTTAGAGGACGAGAGTTTCACGGTCATCTGTTTTACCCTTTGGCCGGGTTTCGGCCTTCGTTACGCTCCTCTCCCCGTCGGGGAGAGGATAAGGGGTGGCACTTGCTACGCGCCCGCTGAAGTCGGCCTCTGCTCCCCGCGGAGGGACGAGGAGCAGAGGCCGTCCCCCGCCCTCAACTCATCCACTGGCCGCCATCGACATTGTAGGTCTGGGCGACGATGTATTCGGCGTCGCTGCTGGCGAGAAACACAGCCATGCCGGTGAGGTCCTGCGCCGTGCCCATGCGGCCATACGGCACCGCCTCGCCAACCAGCTTCTTCTTCTCGCCCCTCGGCCGGTTCTCATATTTGGCGAACAGCGAATCGACGTGATCCCAGTGCTCGCCGTCGACGACGCCAGGGGCAATCGCGTTGACGTTGATGCGGTGCTTGATCAGGTCGAGCCCCGCCGACTGGGTCAGCGAGATGACGGCGGCCTTGGTGGCGCAATAGACGCCGACCAGCGCCTCGCCGCGCCGTCCGGCCTGGCTCGCCATGTTGATGATCCTGCCGCCCTTGCCTCGCGCGATCATCGAGCGGGCGGCTGCCTGCAGCATGAACAGCGTGCCGGCGACATTGACGGAAAACAACTTGTCGTAGCTTGCCCTGGTGATTTCGACGATCGGCGCCAGGTCGAACAGGGCGGCGTTGTTGATCAGGATATCGAGGCCACCGGTCTTCGTCTCGACGGCTTTCACCGCCGCCTCGATCGAGGCGAGGTCGGTGACGTCGAGCTTGACCGCATAGGCCTTGCCGCCAATCTCTGCGGCCGTCTTCTGCGCCGCCTCGAGATTGATGTCGGCGATGGCGACGGTTGCGCCTTCGCCGGCATAGGCTTCGGCGAAGGCTCTGCCGATGCCGCGGGCCGAACCCGTGATCAGCGCGGATTTGCCGGCCAGTCGCATGTTCAGATTGCCTTTCCGTCGGCGCCAAAGCGATGCAGCTTGGCCTTGTCTGGTGTCAGGTAAATGGTGTCGCCGTGATGGACGCCGAGTTCGCCGTCGGCGCGCACGGTCAGCGGACCGACGCCGTCGGCCTGGACGTGCAGGAAGGTGTCGGAGCCGAGATGCTCGGCGACGCCGACGACCGCCTTCCATTCGCCCGCCGTGGTCGAGATCTCCAGGTGTTCGGGACGGATGCCGATGGTCTTGGCGCCGTTTTTGGCAGCCGGCGCGCCCTCGATCAGGTTCATCTTCGGCGAGCCGATAAAGCTGGCGACGAACAGGTTCTTCGGCGTCTTGTAGAGCTCCATCGGCGAGCCGACCTGCTCGATGTTGCCGGCGTTCAGCACGACGATCTTGTCGGCCATGGTCATCGCTTCGACCTGATCGTGGGTAACGTAGATCATGGTGGTCTTGAGCTGATGGTGCAGCTCGCTGATCTCCAGCCGCATGGTGCCGCGCAGTGCCGCATCGAGATTGGACAGCGGTTCGTCGAACAGGAAGGCGGTCGGCTGACGCACGATGGCGCGGCCGATCGCGACGCGCTGGCGCTGGCCGCCTGAAAGCTGGCCGGGCCGGCGTTCGAGATAGTTGGTCAGGTTGAGCACGCGCGCCGCGTCTCCCACCTTCTTGTCGATGGTCGCCTTGTCCTCACCGGCCATCTTCAGCGGGAAGCCGATGTTCTTGGCCACCGTCATGTGCGGATAGAGCGCGTAAGACTGGAACACCATGGCGAGCTTGCGCTTGGCCGGTGCCTCGCCGGTGACGTCGCGGCCGTCGATGTTGATGGAGCCGCCGCTGGTGTCCTCGAGCCCGGCGATCAGGCGCAGCAGCGTTGACTTGCCGCAACCCGACGGGCCGACAAAGACGACGAACTCGCCATTCTCGATCACCAGGTCGAGACCGGGGATGATGGACGTCGCTCCGAAGGATTTCGAGACGTTCTTGAGCGTGATGTTTCCCATGGTTTCCTCCCCGAGGGGTTATTTCTGCCGATTGCTTCGGGCAATTCCGTTATTTCACCGCACCAAATGTCAGGCCGCGCACCAGCTGCTTCTGGCTGAACCAGCCCATGATCAGGATCGGCGCGATGGCCAGCGTCGAGGCGGCCGAAAGCTTCGCCCAGAACAGGCCTTGCGGGCTTGAGAACGAGCTGATGAAGGCGGTCAGGGGTGCGGCTTCCGTCGTCGTCAGCCGGATCGTCCAGAACGCCTCGTTCCAGGCCAGGATGATGTTGAGCAGCATTGTCGAGGCGATGCCCGGCACCGCCATCGGCGTCAGCACATAGACGATCTCGTTCCACAGCGATGCGCCGTCCATGCGCGCCGCTTCCAGGATCTCGCCAGGGATTTCGCGGAAATAGGTGTAGAGCATCCACACCACGATCGGCAGGTTGATCAGCATCAGCATGATCATGAGGCCGATGCGGCTGTCGAGCAGGCCTGTGTCGCGGAAGATCAGGTAGATCGGGAACAGCACCGCGACCGCCGGCATCATCTTGGTGGACAGCATCCACATCAAGATGTCCTTGGTCCGCTTGGTCGGCGAGAAGGCCATCGACCATGCCGCGGGTATGGCGACCAGCAGGGCCAGGATGGTCGAGCCGACCGAGAGCAGCACCGAGTTGAAGAAGAACTTGAAGTAGCCGCTCTGTGCCTGGACCTCGGTATAGCTCTCGAACGTTCCCGACGGGATGATGCTGAAGCCCTGGATGGCTTCCTGCTCCGACTTGAACGAGGTGATGATCGTGTAGAGGATCGGGAAGAAGATCAGCAGGGCGACGATCCAGGCGGCAACCGTCGCGATCGTCTTGTGCCGGGTGGTGACTGAGCGTGCCATCGTAGCCTCCCTTACTTGTCCAGGTTCTTGCCGACGGCGCGCATGGCGAAGAAGGCAACGATATTGGCGAGAATGACGGCGATCACACCGCCGGCGGATGCCTGGCCGATTTTGAACTCCAGCAACGCCTTCTGGTAGACGAGGAAGGGCAGGTTGGTGGAGGCATATCCCGGGCCGCCATTGGTGGTGACGAGGATCTCGGCATAGACCGAGAGAAGGAAGATCGTCTGGATCAGGATGACGACCGTGATGGCGCGCGACATGTGCGGCAGCGTCAGATAGATGAAGCGGCTGATGAACCCGGCGCCGTCCATCTCGGCGGCTTCCTTCTGCTCGCCGTCGAGCGACTGCAGCGCGGTCAGAAGAATGAGCGTCGCGAAGGGCAGCCACTGCCAGGCGACGATGATGATGATCGCCAGCATCGGATGTTGCCCGAACCAGTCGATCGGCTGGGCCCCGAAGATGCGGGCTATGTCGGCGAACACCCCGTATTGCGGGTGCATGATCATGTTCTTCCAGACCAATGCGGCCACCGGCGGCATGACGAAGAACGGAGAGATGACGAGGATGCGCACGATGCCCTGGCCCCACATCGGCTGGTCGATCAGCAGCGCCAGAAGGATGCCGCCGATCACCGTGATCAGGAGCACGCTGACCACCAAGGTGAGCGTGTTGAGGATCGACTGCAGGAAGGCCGGGTTGGAATAGAACAGCGCGTAATTCGAGAAGCCGACGAAGCCGTCGCGGATCGGATTGAGCGGGTTGTACTGCTGGAAGGAGAACCAGATGGTGATGACCAGCGGCACGATCATCCAGACGAACAGCAGCACCACGGATGGCGCCATCATGAAACGGGCAAGCGAACGGGTCTGCTGAGTAGCCATGACGGTCACCCTCACTGGTCAGACGGAATTTTCAAAAGGCGTTAAAGGCGGCCGCCCGAACTGGGAACTCGGGCGGCCGTTGCCGGTCAAGGAGGCGACCGGCAGTCGGCACCGGGAGGAGCCTTACTTGATGTATCCGCCCTCGGTCATTGCCGCGGTGGCAGCGTCCTGGGCCTGCTTCAGCGCGTCGTCGACGCTCGACTGGCCGGCAAGCGCCGCCGAGAAGAGCTGGCCGACCGTGGTGCCAAGGCCCTGGAACTCAGGGATGGCGACGAACTGGACGCCGACATAGGGCACCGGCTTGACCGTCGGATGCGTCGGATCGGCGGCATTGATGGAGTCCAGCGTCATCTTGGCGAACGGAGCCGCCTTCTGGTACTCGGCATTGGCGTAGAGCGAGGAGCGCGTGCCCGGAGGAACGTTGGCCCAGCCTTCCTTCGAAGCGACGAGCTCCGCATAGTGCTTGCTGGTCGCCCAGGAGACGAACTTCTCGGCGGCATCCGCTTTCTGCGTGCCGGCGGGGATGGCCAGCGACCAGGCCCACAGCCAGTTGCCGCGCTTGCCCAGGCCATTGTCGGGCGCCAGCGCATAGCCGACCTTATCGGCGACGGTGGAGTTCTTCGGGTCCGAAACGAAGGACGCGGCGACCGTGGCGTCGATCCACATGCCGCATTTGCCCTGCTGGAACAGCGCCAGGTTTTCGTTGAAGCCGTTGGAGGAAGCCCCCTCGGGGCCGTCGGCCTTCATCAGGTCGACATAGAACTGCAACGTGTTCTTCCATTCCGGCTGATCGAACTGCGGCTTCCAGTTCTCGTCGAACCAGCGGGCGCCGAAGGAGTTCGACATGGCGGTCAGGAAAGCCATGTTCTCGCCCCAGCCGGCCTTGCCGCGCAGGCACACGCCGTTCACGCCATTGGCGCGGTCGGTCATCTTGTCGGCGGCCTGCTTGATGAAGTCCCAGGTCGGCGCGTCGGGCATCTTCAGCCCGGCCTTGTCCATCAGGTCCTTGCGGTACATGACGAAGGAGCTTTCGCCGTAGAAGGGCGCGGCATAGAGCTTGCCGTCGACCGAAAGGCCGCCAGCAATGGCCGGGATGATGTCCTTGGCGTCGTAGTCGTCGCCGAGCTTGTCGAGCGGCAAAAGCCAGCTCTGCTTGGCCCAGATCGGAACCTCATAGGTGCCGATGGTCATCACGTCGTACTGGCCGCCCTTGGTGGCGATGTCGGTGGTGACGCGCTCGCGCAGCACATTCTCTTCGAGCGTAACCCAGTTGAGCTGGATGTCGGGGTTCGCCTTGGTGAAGTCCTCGGTCAGCTTTTGCATGCGGACCATATCGCCATTGTTGACGGTGGCGATGGTGATGGATTCGGCATGTGCGGCGAACGCAAGCGTGCTGGCCGACAACAAGCCCAGGGTGAGCGTGCGAAGTTTCATCAAATTCCTCCCTTGAACCAAGATGAGCATTTGCCTTGGCTTTGGGCAATTACTCACTTGGCGTGAATTATGTCAAGTCGGATTCGATGCTGCAGCGCAGCACCCGGGCGACACCGCAGGCCGGGACGAGCGGAAATTGCCAGGACGAAGAGCGTCCCGGCCGGATACAGTGCGGCAACAGCGGATAGATCTGTGAGGCCAGGTGCAGCCCGCAAGCCTGCCGGTCAGCAGGCGATCTCGGCCAGCAGCCAGTCGCGGAAGGCACGGATCTTCGGCACGTTGCGGCGCGCTTCGGGGTAGACCAGCCAAAAGGCATGGCCGTCGTCGCCAACCAGATCGAAAGGCTGGATCAGGCGCCCACCGGCAAGTTCCGCCTTGAACAGCGCCCTGGTCAGGATCGCGACGCCATGACCGGCGATCGCCGCATTGGCCTCATAGGCCTGCGCGCCCATGCTGCTGCCGGGCCGTTTGGCGAGATCGTGCGAGTGCACGCCGGCAGCCTCGAACCATTGCGTCCACCAGATGTCGCCGGGATCGAGGATCGGCAGCCGCAACAGGTCCGCCGGTTCCCTGACGCCGCCGATGCTTGCCGCGAGCTTCGGGCTCAGCATCGGCGTGAAATCGGCATCGAGCAGCTTGTAGGCTTCCAGCCCCGGCCATTTGCCGCCGCCCGACCGGATGGCGAGGTCGACATCCTCGCGGGCGAAATCCGTCAGCCGGCTCGATGTTTCGAGCCGCACGGCAAGGGAGGGATGAGCGATCTGGAATGAGCCCAGATGGTGCGCCAGCCAGTTCGAGGCAAAGGTCAGCACCGTCGTGACGCACAGCAATCCGTCGGCGCCGCCACGCGCCGCCGCATAGGCCTGGCCGAGAATGGCGAAGGCCTCGCTGACCGCTGGCGCAAGGCGCTGTCCAGCCTCGGTGAGTGCGATCTGGCGCGGCCGGCGCAGGAACAGCGGCGCGCCGACCCGTTCCTCCAGCACCTTGATCTGATAGCTGACCGCCGCTTGCGTCATGGCAAGTTCCTCGGCCGCCTTGGTGAAGGAAAGATGCCGCGCCACCGCTTCGAACACCCGGATCGCCTGCAGCGGCGGAAGCTGTGAAACCTGCCGAGAGCTGAGGTCCGGCATAAAGCCTCCTTATGGGTCCTTATCGACGTTCGATTGGCAAAGGCCGCCGTCAAGACCGACATTTCCAGTCAACCCGTCATTCGGGTTCAGGATAGCGAAGGTTGACGATCATGACCATGGCGCAGCAAAAATGCACTTCCGCACCCGATCATCGCTGGTTTTCGTGGCTGACGGATGGATTCGGCTGGTTCGCAGCCAAAAAACGGGCACATCTCGACATCAGGGACCTGTCGCCGCATCTGCAGCGCGATCTCGGTTTTCTCGATGGCAACGACCCTTTCGGGCGGCACAGCTAGCGCGGTTGGTTTTATCGCAGATCAGTTGTGCTTCCGGTCAGATGCTGGCGAGCAGCGCGGCGGCGGTCCGTTCATCGGTGATGAGGCCGTTGATCAGCCGCCGGTTCGCGGCCGCCAGAATGCCCGGCAGCTTTCGTTCTCCCATCGCCAGTGCGATGACCAGCGATTTCTCGCGTGACGGCAGCGACGCCGACGACACCCGGTCGTTGGTGATGCCCTCGATCATGCGGCCCTCCCTATCGAACACCCAGCCGACGATCTCGGCGATGCCGCCGGCTTTCTGCAGCGCCTTCAATTCGCTCTCCGAAATGAAGCCGTCCTCGTAGAGCGGCGCCTTGGGGCCGAGGTCGCCGATGCCGATGAAGGTGACGTCGGCCTCGGCGGCAAGCGCAAGCG
>NZ_RZQE01001010.1:0-669 GCF_004022955.1 Mesorhizobium sp. M7A.F.Ca.US.002.01.1.1
CCAGAAAACTGTTTATGGTGCCGCCGCGCAGCGTAATAACATCATTGCCGGCACCACCGCTTACCGCACCCGCAAGAGTGCCGCCGGTCATGTCGAAGGTGTCGTCACCATCCTCCAGCCCGACAGAATCCGTGCCCTCCCCACCCTCACCTGGGTCGATGCCGACACTGGCGTTGCCCGAGATCGATACGCTGTCGTCCTGGCTGCCGGCATAGATCGAGCCGTCGACCGTGCCGCCGCTGACGGTATAGGTGTTGCCGCCGCCTTCGCCGAACACCGAGCCGGTCACATGGCCCGCGGTCATGTTGAAAATGTCGGCGCCGCCCGCAAGATCAACGATGCCCGGCGATATGGTTGTGCCGACGGTTCCACCGTCGATGTTGACGGTGTCGTTGCCATCGTTGCCGAAAATGCTGCCGCCTATGGTGGCGTTGCCACTGACCGTTATTGTGTCGTTGCCGGCCTCTCCATCGATATCCAATTCGATTGCGGTATTGCCGCCGATGCTGACCTGGTCGTCGCCGGCCCCGGCATCCACGGCCTTGACGTTGCCTCCCCCTATGGTAATGGTATCACCGCCCTCACCCCCAGAGATGATACCGACGATTGGCTCGCTGAAAAAAACGCCTTCCTCGACCTCGAGGATACCGACCGATATCAGGTCGTCAC
>NZ_RZQE01001011.1:0-657 GCF_004022955.1 Mesorhizobium sp. M7A.F.Ca.US.002.01.1.1
GGATTCGGCGGCTTGCCATCCTTCAGCCATTTCTCGCGCGCCTGCCCGCCCTTCCACGCCCGCGTCGTGAAGCCGAGGATCTCGACCGAGACGCCGCAACGCTCCAGCGTGCGCGCCAATATGTCGGCGCAGGTTGCGGCGACCGTGATCGGCCGGCCGCGCATCGAGCCGGAATTGTCGAGCACCAGCGTCACCACCGTGTCGCGAAATTTGGTGTCGCGCTCCTGCTTGAACGACAGCGGCTGCATCGGGTCGATGACGACCCGCACCAGCCTTGCCGGGTCGAGGTAACCCTCTTCCAGGTCGAAATCCCAGGAGCGGTTCTGTTGTGCCATCAGCCGACGCTGCAGGCGGTTGGCCAACCGCCCGACGACGCCGGACAGGTTGGCGAGCTGCTTGTCGAGGAAGGCGCGCAGCCGGTCGAGCTCTTCTTCTTCGCACAACTCCTCGGCGCCGACCGTCTCGTCGAAAGCGGTGGTGAAGACCTTGTAGTCGATCTCTTTCGGCAGATTGGTGAAGGGATTGTCGTTGCGGCGCGCTTCGCCGGGTGTTTCGGCATCGGCGTCGTCATCGTCGGACAGATCGTCGGCGGTGGCGTCGGAGGCTTCCGTCTCGGCCGACTGCTCGTCATCGGCCGAAGCTTCGGCATCCTCGGAC
>NZ_RZQE01001012.1:0-651 GCF_004022955.1 Mesorhizobium sp. M7A.F.Ca.US.002.01.1.1
GTGGTGATCGGCACGGTGACGCTGGCCATCGGCTTCTACGTCGCCAACGCGCTGGCGCCGCTGTTCACAAGTGCTGCCGTCGCATCGGGCTTCAAGCTGCCGGCGGATGCGCTGCAGATCACCTCGGTGGTCGACGGCTTCCTGTGGGTGCCTTACGTGGTCATCGAGGCGATCCAGGGGCTTGGACTTGTCGGCATCATCGTGATCGCGGTGGTCATCGCGGCATTGTTTGTCCTCTACCGCCGCAATCCGCTCGGCTGGGAGCGGGCCGCGGGCGCCGAAGACGAGCCGGCGGAAGAGACGGCCTGAACCTGATAGGGTCCACCCTTCAAACCGATCGTACGCCCTCCTCGGGGCGCCCGATTTCATCGACGGAGCCCGATCGTGCGCCCTCCTCGGGGCGCACGATTTCATCGACGGAGCAAAGAATGTCCGACGGCCTCATGCAGCTTCTGGATCCCGACGCGATCGTGCTCGGATCCGATGCCTCGACCAATGAGGAGATCATCCGCATCCTGGCGGGCCGGCTGGAGAGACTTGGCTATGTCAAAAGCTCCTATGCCGACGCGGTCGTGCGCCGCGAATTGACCATCCCGACCGGACTGCCGCTGGAACGCTCCGACAATGTCGCAGTGCCGCACACCGATCCGG
>NZ_RZQE01001013.1:0-637 GCF_004022955.1 Mesorhizobium sp. M7A.F.Ca.US.002.01.1.1
ACCGTGCTTGGTGCCGTGAAGCTGGCGGTTGATTACACTCTCGGGCTGATGCTGCGCGAAGGGCGCCACCCGGCTGTGGTGCTGCCCCCAACGTCAAACGTGGAGCCTTAGAGGTGGTGTATCGTGGAGGACAATACCTCGTCGTCACTGAGCATTGCTGGCGCTCATCGCGCCAAAGAAGCGCCTGACGGACGAGAGAGACTGGGCCATATGGATTTCGTTTCTCGCGGTGTTCGGGAACGTGCTTTCGCTCGGCCCTGCGCTCGTTTGGCGCGCCCACGTACTGCGACGAGACTTTTTTCCTTCGCCTGAAGATCCTGCATCGCTCGTTCTAGGTGGTCGTATAAAGGAAGCCATTCCTCGCCTTGGTCACTAGGCGCGACGATGATCTCCGCAACGCGGGTCGAGCGCTCGCTCGATGCGCTCCTCCTCATGAGAAATTTCAATGAAATATATGCTATTTAAACGATCGAGTGGGCATCCAGTTCCAGGCTCGAAGGCGGACGGCAGCTTTGCGCCCCATCTCAGTCGTAAAGTTGCATTTTTCAATTGCCCGGAAGCAGACACTTTCTTCAAGGCCCTTCGACGGGTTGGATAGGCTGAACTCACCGGGATCTAAACCAGGCGAAGTTTATCT
>NZ_RZQE01001014.1:0-633 GCF_004022955.1 Mesorhizobium sp. M7A.F.Ca.US.002.01.1.1
ATCGAACTGCGGGCATGGAAGGCGGCGCACACCGACAACGACCTGACCGTATTCGATACCACGACCAGAACGCTCTTTGCCGGCGATCTGGTGTTCATGGGCTCCTTGCCGACGCTCGACGGATCACTGCTTGGATGGCTCCGCCAGATGGATGCACTCACCGCGATCGACGCCGCGCGCGTCGTTCCAGGTCATGGTCCTGTAACGGCCGACTGGCCACAGGCACTGGCGGGGGAGCGACGCTATTTCGAGGTTCTGGCGCGCGATATCCGCAAGGCGATCGCCGACGGAACGCCGCTGCGCGAAGCAGTCAAAACCGCAGGCGGAAGCGAACGGGACAATTGGCACCTGTTCGACGATTACAACGAGCGCAACGCAACGGCCGCATTTGCCGAACTCGAATGGGAATAGACGACGCCGACATGCGCTAGGCGGCCGCAAAGCACGGCGATTTGCCAAGGCGTCGCCAAAGGCTTATCCTCAACGCCAGCCTGGGCACCACCTCTCTTGCATTGGTGGAGGCATCGAAATGCAAAATCAAGCTTACTCGAGCCGGCAGCTCGCCTTGCCGCTCGCATCCGTTTTCGCCGCGATCATCTTGACCATCGGCACGTTGCTCGGCTCCTCGGGAGC
>NZ_RZQE01001015.1:0-631 GCF_004022955.1 Mesorhizobium sp. M7A.F.Ca.US.002.01.1.1
AGCCGTCGACCGCGCTCGCAGTGAAGGTCGGCGGCGTGATCGTCGCCTGGCTCTGCCCGCCAGCCCCGCTGGCCTCGACCACCTCGGCGGGACCAACCGTCACTGCCGCCGTGATCGAAAGCGTCGGATCGGTGTCGTCGAAGATCAGCGACAGCCCCGAACTCGTGCTTTGCTGCGACACGACGTCGGCGTCGCCGTCCGTCACCGTCACCGTTGCCACCACGTTGATCAGACCGTTGAGGTCGAGGGTGTTGTCCTCGCCCCCGCCTTGCGGCGCGTTCGAGTGCTCAAGCGCAACCAACGACGTCAGCGTCACCGTCGTGCCGGACAGCGTCACCGTGAACGCCGTCGCATCGAGCGAGCTGTTGCCGTCGCTGTCGTACTTGCCAGAGACCTGGGTGGCCGAGTCGACCACCAGCGTGATGGCATGGTTGCCGTCCGTCGTCACCAGCCCGGTCGCCGCCGCGCCGGCCAGAGCCAGCGCGTAGCCCACATCTGTCGTGTAGCCGTCGACCGCGCTCGCAGTGAAGGTCGGCGGCGTGATCGTCGCCTGGCTCTGCCCGCCAGCCCCGCTGGCCTCGACCACCTCGGCGGGACCAACCGTCACTGCCGCCGTGATCGAAAGCGTCGG
>NZ_RZQE01001016.1:0-630 GCF_004022955.1 Mesorhizobium sp. M7A.F.Ca.US.002.01.1.1
TGGCTGTCATAGCCTTTTTCCAGCTTGAGGATGAATTCATCGGCAAGTGCATCCTTCGCCGCCGTCTCGATTTCGGTCTTGCTGGCTCCCGGCCGGCCGAAACCGATATTGTCACGCGCGCTTGCCGCGAAAATGGTGACGTCCTGCGGCACGATGGCGATGCGCTGGCGGACCGAAACGGGATCGGCCTCGCGCACATCGACGCCGTCGATCAGGATCTTGCCTGTTTCGGGATCGTAAAAACGCAGGATCAGCGAAAACACCGTGCTCTTGCCGGCCCCTGACGGCCCGACGATCGCCACCGTCTCGCCCGGCATGACCTGAAAGCTTAAGCCGTGCACGGCGGCGCGGTCGGGCCTTGCCGGGTAGGAGAAGGAGATATTGTCGAAGACGATCGCGCCCTTGGCGACGGCCGGCAGCGGCTTCGGATCGGCGGGAGCCTGGATCGCCGGCTTCTCGGCCAGGATCTCGGTCAGCCGTTCGGCAGCACCCGCCGCTTGCGCAAGTTCGCCCCACACTTCCGACAGCGCGCCCAGCGCGCCGGCGGCGAACACCGAATAGAGCAGGAACTGGCCGAGCGTGCCTGGCGATATCGAGCCTTCGAGCACGTCGCGCGAGCCGAACCACAGC
>NZ_RZQE01001017.1:0-626 GCF_004022955.1 Mesorhizobium sp. M7A.F.Ca.US.002.01.1.1
GTGCTGCACAATGCGGCCGGGCGCGTCGGCGGTCTCGATCTCGGCTTCGTGCCGGGCGAGGGCGGCAGAAACGTTGCCGGCATGCTGGGCGAAATGGAGCTCTTGTTCCTGCTCGGCGCCGACGAGATCGACATGGCCAAGACCGGCGGCGCCTTCGTCGTCTATATCGGCACGCATGGCGACCAGGGCGCGCACCGCGCCAATGTCATCCTGCCGGCGGCCGCCTACACGGAAAAATCGGCCACCTATGTCAACACCGAAGGGCGCGTGCAGCAGACCAACCGCGCCGGCTTCGCGCCGGGCGAGGCGCGCGAGGACTGGGCGATCCTGCGGGCGCTGTCGGATGTGCTCGGCAAGAAACTGCCGTTCGATTCGCTGCCGCAGCTGCGCGCCAAGCTTTATGGCGAATACCCGCATCTGGCCCGTATCGACCAGGTCGCGGCCGGCAATGCCGAGGATATCGCCGAGGTGGCGAAGCTCGGCGGACGGCTGAACAAGGGCACCTTCACCTCGCCGGTGACGGATTTCTACCTGACCAACCCGATCGCGCGGGCATCGGCCGTGATGGCGGAATGCTCGGCACTGGCCAAGAGCGGCTTCAAGCAGGCGGCAGAATAAGCATGGAC
>NZ_RZQE01001018.1:0-626 GCF_004022955.1 Mesorhizobium sp. M7A.F.Ca.US.002.01.1.1
GAAATACACAGCTATGGTGGTGGCCAACAGGAAAAACAGCATCGCCTTCCAGGGCGGCGCCACGCCGTATTTGCGGGCAAGCCCGCCATTGAACGCAATGGTTGCGGCAAGGAAGACCGCGAAGGCGGCAACGACCGGGAGCCGCGCGTCGGCAAAAGCGGGAATGGAGAATTCGATGGCCGAATAGGCCATGCCCAGCAGATAGCCAAATGCCAGCCAGCGCGCCGGCGCCCGGCCGACATCGTGGAAGGCGACCGCCATGAAGCAGGCCGCCAGCAGGCCGGCAACCGACAGATTGATCAACAGGATGAAGTTGGCGCCGCTCATGTTCTCCCGCACCCGCGCCGACAGCTAATCATCGACGGGCGAAGAAGACGTTAACGTCCTGGCCGGCCAGGATTCAGCCGGTCTTGAGCGGCTCCGGCAGGAACGCCGTTTCCGGCCGCTCATAGGACAGGCGTACACTGTCGCGGCCGTTCTTCTTGGCCTTGTAGAGCGCATCGTCGGCACGGCGCATCAGCGGCTCCAGCGCCTCGTCACCGCTGCGGGCCGCCACGCCGAAGCTTGCCGTCACCTTCGTTCCCTGGGGAAGCCCGTCGACATGGCCGGCCGAATAGACCGTGCGC
>NZ_RZQE01001019.1:0-624 GCF_004022955.1 Mesorhizobium sp. M7A.F.Ca.US.002.01.1.1
TGTCTTCATCAATCCGGAAATCCTGGAGAGCGCCGACGCGCGCTCCGTCTATGAGGAAGGCTGCCTGTCGATCCCGGATTATTACGCCGAGGTCGAACGCCCCGCCTCCGTGCGGGTCAAATATCTCGACCGCGACGGCAAATTGCAGGAGATAGAGGCCGAGGGGTTGATGGCGACCTGCCTGCAACACGAGATCGACCACCTCAATGGCGTCCTGTTCATCGATCACATCTCGAAGCTGAAGCGCGACATGGTGGTAAAGAAATTCAAGAAGCTCGCCAGGGACAAGGCGCCGGGCAAGCTCGCGGGATAAGGTACGGGAGTCCCCTCCAGGCCTATTGTCGGCAGGATTGCCACCAAATGGAGATGCCGACGGTCGACATGCTGATCAGGGACATTCCTGAGCCTTTGAAGCGCGAGATCGAACTGGCGGCGCGCGAGGTCGGCCAGAGCGTCTCGGACAAGGCCATCGGCCTTCTGCGCAAAGGCATAGTTGCGGAGAGGCCGGCCCGAGAGGAGTCGAGCCTCTCGGCGTGGGCTGCAATTCGCTCGGCTTTCGTATCTGAAAGCGCAATTGGCGATGAATACGCGGAAATCATGGAGAAGATCGAAGCGGAAAGATAG
>NZ_RZQE01000101.1:0-15920 GCF_004022955.1 Mesorhizobium sp. M7A.F.Ca.US.002.01.1.1
CGCACGGTGACCGCGCCCGCCACGCCGTCCAGCACCCGCAAGGCTTCGACCAGACCCGATTTGGTGTTCGAGGGAAGGTCGATCTGGGTCGGATCGCCGGTGACGATCATGCGCGAGTTTTCGCCCAGACGCGTCAGGAACATCTTCATCTGCATCGGCGTGGTGTTCTGCGCCTCGTCGAGGATGACGGCGGCATGCGCCAGCGTGCGGCCGCGCATGAAGGCAAGCGGCGCGATTTCGATCACTTCGGCGGCAATGGCGCGCTCGACCTTGTCGGCCGGCATCATGTCGTAGAGCGCGTCATAGAGCGGCCGCAGATAGGGATCGACCTTCTCCTTCATGTCGCCGGGCAGGAAGCCCAGCCGCTCGCCGGCCTCGACCGCCGGCCGCGAGAGAATGATGCGCTCGACCATGCCGCGCTCGAGCAGCATCGCCGCGTGCGCCACCGCCAGGTAGGTCTTGCCGGTGCCGGCCGGGCCGATGCCGAACACCAGTTCCGACCGTTCCAGCGCCCGCATATAGGCGTCCTGGTTGAGCGAACGGGCATAGATCGTCTTCTTGCGGGTGGCGATCTGGGCGGCGGAGACCTTGCCCTTGCGTTCCAGCGTTGGCAGGGTCAACTGATCGTCGGCGGCAATCGCCATGCGCACGGCGCCGTCAACGTCGGACTGGCCGATATCGACGCCTTTCTGGAGAATGCCGTAAAGATTGTCCAGGGCGCGGCGCGCCTGCTCGGCGGCAGAAGCGGACCCTTTGATGGTCAGCTGGTTGCCGCGTGAGCGGATGTCGACGCCAAGCTTCTGCTCGAGCCGGGCGAGGTTTTCGTCGAACTGACCATAGAGGGCGCTGGCAAGCTTGTTGTTGTCGAAAGTCAGAACGATGTGCGCCATGTCAGAAGCCCCAGATGCCGGTACCGGGGGCAGGTTCTTCAGCTCTGCTGCGCTCAACCGTCTCTCCTCATCTGCCGAGACCCTCAGGCCAATTCGGCGAACAGGCTGTTGTAGCCCGTCTTCGTGATTCGCACCTGGATAATGTCACCGATTTCGCCGGCCTTTTCATCAACAATAACCGGCTGCAGCCAAGGTGAGCGGCCTACCTTCTGGCCGGCCTGACGGCCGGGCTTCTCGATCAGCGTGTCGATGGTGCTGCCGACGAGGCTCAAGCCGAAGTCCTGCTGCTGTTTCACGAGCAAGGCCTGCAGCCGCTGCAAGCGCTCGTCCTTGACCGCTTCCGGCACATGATCGGGCATTTCGGCGCCTGGCGTGCCGGGGCGCGGCGAATATTTGAAGGAGAAGGCCGAGGCGTAATTCACCTGACGCACCAGCTCCATGGTCGCCTCGAAATCCGCCTCGGTCTCGCCGGGAAAGCCGACGATGAAGTCGCCGGAAAGCGCGATGTCAGGCCGGGCAGTGCGGATACGGTCGAGCAGCGCCAGATAATCCCTCGCCGTGTGCCGGCGATTCATCGCCTTGAGGATGCGGTCGGAGCCTGATTGCACCGGCAGATGCAGATAGGGCATCAACGACGGCAGATCGCGATGGGCCGCTATCAGCTCGTCATCCATGTCGCGCGGGTGGCTGGTGGTGTAGCGCAGACGCGCCAGCCCGGGGATTTCGGCCAGCCTGAACAGCAGGCGGCCAAGGCCCCACTCGTGGCCGTTCTCGCCCTGGCCATGCCAGGCATTGACGTTCTGGCCAAGCAGCGTCACTTCGCGCACCCCGGCTTCAGCCAGGCGCTCAGCCTCCGCGACAATCTGCGCCACCGGCCGGGAAACTTCGGAGCCTCTGGTATAGGGCACGACGCAGAAGGTGCAGAACTTGTCGCAGCCTTCCTGCACGGTGAGGAAGGCGGTGACACCGCGCTTGATGACCTCGGCGCGCTTGGGCTGCGGCAGATGCTCGAACTTGTCCTCGATGGCGTAGTCGGTCTCGACGATCTTTTCGCCGCCGCGCACCCGCGCCAGCACGTCGGGGAGCCGGTGATAGGTCTGCGGGCCGATGACCAGGTCGACGGCCGGCGAACGGCGGATGATCTCGGCGCCTTCGGCCTGCGCCACGCAGCCGGCGACGCCGACCAGCATCTCGCGGCCGGCCAGGGCACGCTCGGCTTTCATGTCGCGGATACGGCCGAGCTCGGAATAGACCTTTTCGGCCGCCTTCTCCCTGATATGACAGGTGTTCAGCAGCACCAGGTCCGCCTCGCCAATGGCATCGGTCGCGGAATAGCCGTCGGCAGCCAGCGCATCGGCCATACGCTGCGAATCATAGACGTTCATCTGGCAGCCATAGGTCTTGATGAAGACTTTTTTCGCTGCCGTGGAAAGCACTGCCGGCTGTCCAGCCATAGTGCCGATGTCGTCGCTTTCTACCGTGTTCAAGTCCATAAGGCGGCTTCTAACGCCTTTCCGTGACAAAAAACAGACGATTCTCAGCCCGCGCCAGCAAGGGCATGCCGGGGCTAGCGGCTCGGCCGCGGGTCGGCAAGCGCCGCCTGCATCATCTCACGCACCTGGCTTTCCATCAGTTTCGACGTCTCCTTGCGGTTCGAACCCTTGGAAAAGGCGATTGCCTCGCCGAAATGCACCTCGACGTCGAGCGCGCCCTCCGCCAGCAATACCTTGAGATGCGGCATCAAATCCTCATCGCCGATCCAGGCGGCAAGCGGGCGATGCCGGCGGCCGAGCGGCACGCCGTGCAGACGCGTATAGGCGATCGCCACCGGCTGGATGAACACCTGTTCCGCCGCGCCTTCCGAAATCGCCATCGAGGCGGCGCCGAACAGCGTGCTCTTGAACGGCAGGACCATATTGCCGTCGCCGGTCGAGCCCTCGGCAAACAGCACCATCGCATCGCCCTTGGCCATGCGGCTGGCAATCTCGCTTGCCTGGTCGCCCGACGAACGCTTGCGCTCGCGCTCGATGAACACGGTACGCTGCAGCTTCGAAAGCATGCCGATCAGCGGCCAGCCTTCCATATCAGCCCTGGCGATGAATTTTACGTCGGCAAAAGAGCCGAGCACCATGATGTCGGTCCAGGAGATGTGATTGGACGCAACCAGCAGCGGGCGCTTGTCGGACAGCGTCCCCTTGACATGGATGCGCATGCCGAGCGCCCTGATGATCAGCCTGTGCCAGATCTTGAGGATGAAGGTTTCCGGCCACCAGCCGGTCTTCATCGACAGTATCTGTAACGGCACGAGGACCAGCGAACCGGCGACAACGAGGCCCAGCGCCAGGAAAATCCTGATTTTCTTGATCATCGCCCCATCCCGGCCGTCTCGCTAGCGAAGATCGCGGCGCATGACAAGCGCGCCGGTCGGTCCGTGTTCGGCCGACCTGTAGTAATTCGGCCGCCTGCCGACCTCGCGGAAGCCCAGCCGGCGATAAAGCGCGATCGCCGCGACATTGGTCTCGTCGACCTCGAGGAACAGCGCTTCGGCGCGCTGCGCGTGCAGTTCGCGCAACACCGCGTCCATCAATTGCCAGCCCAGCCCCTGCCGGCGATGCGATCGCGCCACCGCGACGGTCAGGATCTCGCCCTCGCCTGCCGCAAGCCGCGCCAGCACGAAGCCGACGGGCGGCTTGGAGCCCTGTCCGGTTTCGCGCGCGGCATAGCCGAACACGGTGTCCTGTTCGAGCAAGGCGGCAAATTCGCCATCGGTCCAGGGGCGGACAAAGTCCTCGCGGTGCAGCAGCGAGACCGCCGGACTGTCGGCGATCCTCAGCGGCTCGAGCGCATAGTCCCGGCGGCGTGATTGGAGAAAAGGTATGCGCATCTAATTTTTGTTTTCTTGTTTGACCATGATCTCTGGACAAACGGGAACCGTTGTCCGTGAAAACCGGCTTCCACTTTTCGGGATCATGGTCTGATCCTTGAAAGAATGAACCCGGCCTGCGGCTTGGCGTCGGCGCCGCGCAGATAGAGTGGTTTCGGCCGTTCGCCCGCGCCCTTGGCGGCAGCCAGGCGGGCGTAGGTGACAATGTCGGCGGTGGCCGTCCGAGGGCCGACATCGAATTCGCGCCCGGCCGATGCGCTGATGAGCGCTGCAGCGGTGCCGGCAAGCACCGGAGACGTTGCCATCGCCATTGCCACCACGTCGGCCAGCGTGGCCACGGCCGGACCGTAAGTCAAGACTAACCTTTCGTCGTAAAAGGCCGCGTGGATCTCCTCACGGCCGGCATCCAGCGCCGCCAGCACGGCGCGACCGGGAAATGCCGTCGCTGCTTCGGCAGCCAGCGCCTCCAGTGTCGTCACTCCGATTGCCGGTATCTTCAGCGCCAGCGCCAGGCCACGCGCGGTCGAGACGCCGACCCGCAGACCGGTGAAGGAACCGGGGCCGACAGACACGGCAATGGCGCCAAGACCTGCATAGTCGGTTGCGCCTGCCTCCAGCGCTTCGGCGATGACCGCCATCAGCTGCTCGGCATGGCCCTTGCCGAGATCGAGCACCGAGCGGCCGAGCTCCCGCTTCGCCGTCGCGTCATAGACGCTAGCGGCGCAGAGGTTGGCGGCACAGTCGATGGCAAGCAATTTCATGAAGCAACCGGTTCGAAAGACAATTCCCTGTGCCCGCCACGGCCCGCCACCGCAAGGGGATAGTGCATAATTCGTTAAGCGGCTTCGCTTGTGGCCTATGCGGCCTGCTCGATGCGCAGCATGTGGTTGTCCCAGACATAGTCCGGTTCGGAGCGTGTCGCACCACTGCCCTCGACGATCTCGCCAGCGCCGGTGGTGGCCATGAAGCCGGTTCCATCGGGAGCCACGCCGCAGACCTCGACCAGCGCGCTGTTCGCGACGACCCGTCCGCTGGCCGCATCGAGCACGACAAGCGAGTTGCCTTCCGGCGAGGAGACCGCGACCGTGCCGGCAGCCGGATTGGCGGCGACCGAGCCTATGTAGTTGCGGAAGCCGGACAAAACGTCCTGCGGCATGTCGAGCAGTTGCAATTCCTTGCCGCGCACCGCGCGGCCGACCAGCAGCGGACGATCGGTGCCCGGGCCCCTGTACTGGCAGCCGAACCAGACCGTGCCGGACGGATCGGTGTCCATGTGGCGGATCGACAGCTGATGCAGTGCGGCCGGCAATTCGTGCTTCTCGATGAGGTCGCCGGTGACGCGGTCTATCAATACGTAGGACGGCTTCATGGTCGCAATGTTGAGCTCGGCGCGGCCGTAATCCGGATGGGTCTCGATGCCGCCATTTGCTACCGCAATCGTCCTGCCATCGCCCAGGAGCAGAAGCTCGTGTGGACCCATTCCATAGGTCGGGAACTCGCCGACACGGCTGAATTTCGCCCGCGCATCGTAGACGCCGACGACGCCGGCGGCGTTGTCGAAGTCGTTTTCGGTGGCATAGAGCAGCGCACCGTCGGCCGAAAACACGCCATGGCCGAAGAAATGCCGGCCGGCGATGCTGGCGATGGTCAGCGGCGCATCACGGCCCGAATGGTCGAAAACCACGGCGAAGGTGCCGGGCTGGCGCGCGAAGACCACCGAGCGTTTCGATATGGGATCGAAGGTGACATCGTGGCCGCGATCGGGCAGATCGATCGCATGCAGGACTTTGCCGGCCTCGGACAGGACGGCAGCGCCAAAGCTGCCGTCGCGTTTGACGAAAGCGGTGGCGAAGACGGCGTCGGCCGAAAGCGTCGTTGCCCAGGCCGATGGCGCCATCGCGGCCATGAAGCCAACGCCTGCAGCTCTCAGGAAATCGCGGCGATCTATCAGCGGGGTTTTCAATTCAGTCCCCATCCAGCGAGGAGAAGCCTGCGGTCAGGCCGAATTCAGCGGTCAACCTGGTCCCGATCAGGGTCGACAGGCTGGAGGTGATCAGCGCGAAATGCTCGAGCTTGTCGCGCAATGCCGGATCGGCAAGCGCCTTGTCGATTGGACCGCTGACGGCCTTGGCGGTGGCGACACCGTTGACCAACTGGATGTGGATCGATTCGGCCATCCAGCGCGCATCGGCCGGCAGGGCGTCGCCAAGTTTCGAGGCCTGGAACAGCGTATCGATGCCGGAGAGATTGCCGGCCAGTGACGCGGTGGTGTTTTGCGAGCGCCAATAGATCGCTTGTTTCGGCTTGTCCGCGTCCGGCTTGCCGCCGAAAAACCCTTTCAGGCGCACGTCGCGCACCATTTCCAGCTCATTGATGAAGACGCCGACCAGTTCCGTCACCGCTTCGTTGCCGTCGCGGTAGAGCGCATTCTGCGGCCCCGGATTGGCCCAAATCGCTGCAAAGCCGTCCGGTTTGTTCCAGGCGGCGCTGACCTCGCCGGCCATGGTTTCGATGTTGCCGGCAACAGCAGTGCCATAGGCGCAGCGGTAGGGATCATCCTTGCCGGCCAGTGCATCGGCGCCGTCGCCGTAAAGTACGAACTCCAGCGCGCCCAGCCCCTGCATGGCGACGCTCTTGCCGGCCAGCTGTGCCGGATCTGTGGCGGTTGGATCCTTCGCCGACAGCGCCGCCTGCACCTGCTTCAGGCCAATGCTCTTGCGATCCGGCCAGAACAGCATGCGTTCCAGCCGGTTGTTCTCCTTGATCGGCCCGAAGCCGATGATTTCGGCTGACGACCAGGCATAGACGGTGGCGGAGAATTCGGCGCGTGCGGCATCGAGCTCTCCTTGCGAGGGCGTGACGCACAGCTTGCGCATGGATCCGGTCAAGGCTTCCGCATGCTCGTGCAGGCCGGCATAGGCCGGGCGGACGAAGCCATCGATCGCCCGCTGGATGATGTCGGAGGCTTTGACCGCCGCCGACGCAGGGACAACGCCCAGCAGGGCCAGCGGAAGAGCGAAAAACAATGCAGAACGCTTGAACATCACAGTGACTCCAGGAATTTGAGCAATGCGTCACGCTCGGTCGCGTTAGCGGCGGCAAAACGGTCGCGCGCTTTCTGCGCCTCGCCGCCATGCCACAGGATCGCCTCAGCCAGGCTGCGCGCGCGCCCGTCATGCAGAAAGAAGGAATTGCCGTTGACTGTCTCGGTCAGGCCGATGCCCCACAGCGGCGGCGTGCGCCACTCATTGCCCGTCGCATCGCCCACGGCCTGGCCATCGGCCAGATCAGGCCCCATGTCGTGCAGCAGGAAGTCGGAATAGGGCCAGATCAACTGGAAGGCCTGCGCCTTATTGGGCGTATCGCGGCGCGTGACGAATTTCGGCGTATGGCAGGCAATGCAGCCGATCTCGTAGAATGTCTTTTTGCCCGCGAGCACGTCCGGCCGGTCGAGGTCCCGGCGCGACGGCACGGCCAGGTTCTGCGAATAGAAGGTGACGAGATCCATCACCGGCGGCGGCGCCTCGACCGGGCCAAGACGCTGCTGCACGCCGTTCGGCATGGCGAGGCATTTTGCCTCCGCAGCAGTGCAATCGCCCCAATGCCTCGGCTCTTCGAGCGTCGAGATGCCGATGTCGCCGGCAAAGGCATCCGCCGCCTGCTGGCGGATCGACGCGGTCTGCGCCTTCCAGCCGAAGCGGCCGAGCGTCAGTTCCCCGTTCAGGCTATCGCGCACGATGTTCGGCCTGCCGGAAATGCCGTCGCCGTCCCTGTCGTCCGGATCGGCTTGGGCGAGAATATCAGACGGCGCGATCTGTTCGATCAGGCCCAGGCCGATCATCGGCGGTGTGAGCCGCGGCGACAGCGTGGTGCGCGGGTCAAGCGGCCCGTAGCCAAGGCCGTCAACCGAATAGCTCGGTTTGCGCAAGGAGATCACAGAGCCGTCCGTCAGCTCCACCTTACGTTCCTGGTAATCGATATGCATCCTGCCTTCACCAGGCAGGCCGGGTACGGCGAGCTCCTGCAATTGCCTGCCGTAGACCGGGTCGGGGAAGTTGAGCACCTCATGGTCGGCAAGCGCCGCCTTCTCTTCCACGCTGCTGGCGTCGCGGGCCAGCCGCAGGAACATCGACGTGGTGCCGGGGTCGCCTTGCGGCGGGCGGCCGCGGCCATCCTTCAGATGACAGTTCTGGCAGGCACGTTCGTTGAACAGCGGGCCGAGCCCGTCCGACGCTTGCGTCGAGGATGGCGACGAGACCCAGTTCTTGCGGAAAAGGGCATTGCCGAGCTTGAAGTCGCCCTCTTCCTCGAAGGTGATGTTGGCCGAGGATTGCGAGAAGGAATCGCGGCTGACGTCCTTTCGGGACGTGCCGGCGCCACCTTGCATCAATTCGAACGGCTCTGGCCTGGAAAAATCCGTGGTCGGCCTGGTGACGGCAATGACGCGCGCCTGATCCTTCGCATTGAGGTCGGTGCGCGTGGTGGCGAAGCCGGCCGGCTGAAGATCACCCGCCATCGCCGAAGAGGTAAGCGCCAACACGAGCATGACACAGCGCCGACGCGCCAATCCGGCTGGCGTCTTCTCAGGGGGCGGCGAGCCATTGGCCCGCCGCGAGCGGCGCACGAATTCTAGCAGGCGCCGCATTCCCGCATGCCCTTACTCCGCCTCGTCTGCCGATGCGGCGTTGAGCTGGCCGTATTTCTCCTCGCCAATCGAGGCAAGCAGGTCGAGCTGCGTCTCAAGAAAGTCGATGTGACCCTCCTCGTCGGCCAGCAATTCCTCGAACAGCTTCATCGTCACGTAGTCGCCGGCGTCGTTGCAGATTTCGCGCGAACGCTTGTAGGCGGTACGTGCGTCATATTCTCCGGCAAGGTCGGATTCGAGCACTTCCTTGACGTTCTGCCCGATGCGCAGCGGCGCCACGGACTGCAGGTTCGGATGGCCTTCGAGGAAGATGATGCGGGCGACGAGCTTGTCGGCATGGTGCATCTCCTCGATCGATTCCGCCCGCTCCTTCTTTGCCAGCTTGGCGTATCCCCAGTCCTCAAGCAGACGGAAATGCACCCAGTACTGATTGACGGCGCCAAGCTCCAGAAAAAGGGCCTCGTTAAGCCGCTCGATGATCTGCGGATCGCCTTTCATGAATTCTGCTCCCGTATTGGATGCGCAGGCCTCTGACGCGATCCAGGTGTGAAACGACATCCACGCCGCTCGCCTCCGAGCGAGCGTGGTAGTTTTCGGTGACCCGAATGATCGTTTCCACCACATTTGGGAAGCAGCCGCAACAGCGACCGCGCTTTTGCATTGCATGATAGATTTTCGCCGGCACGATCAACTGCCAGGGATCCTGGTCCAGCAGCCCGACGATCGTCTGCTCGATCTCCTTCTCGGTGATGATGTTGCAATGACAAATCAGCATTGGCTTGCTCGGCTGGCTGACGGCGTCTCCCGCGCCGTGTGGCTTGATCTTCTGGCGGAGGCCGTTGCAAAGCCGGTTGTCCGGCTCCGGGCCAGTCTCCGTCGTTTACCCCTTACTTGAACACCTTGTCCGGCGCGTCGAGGCTGTCGGACCCTTCGAAGGCGATGGTGCTGAGCTTCAGGGAGCCGACGGCGCGCTCAATCGACTTGGTCTGATCGATCAGCGCATCGATCGCCGCCTGGACGGTGGCATTGCCCTCAATGTTGCCCTCGGCGATCTGCTGGTCATAGGCCTCGCCGGCCAGTGCACGCGCCTTGATCGCCTCCATCTTGGCGACCGAAACATCGAGCTTGTCAGACAGTTCCTTGTCGATCGCCGGGTCGGCCGCCTTCACCATATCGGCCACCGAAGGACCCGAAACGATGGTGCCGTCGAGACGCGTGTAGCTCGCATGATAGGCCGCGCGAATGCCGATGGCGTCGTAGAGATGCGAATTGTAGGTGTTGTCGGAGAAGCAATCGTGCTCCTCTTCCGGATCATGCAGCAGTAGGCCGAGCTTCATGCGCTCGCCGGCCAGTTCGCCGTAGGACAGCGAGCCCATGCCGGTGAAGATCGTCGAGATCGCCGTGCTCGGCTCGCCATCGACAAGAGCCTTGCGGGCGGCGCCGTCTTCCTTCCAGTTGCCGACCATCTCCTGAAGATCCGAAACCAGAAGGTCGCTGGCCGATTTCAGATACTCGGCGCGGCGGTCGCAATTACCGCCGGTGCAGTTCTTGAGGTCGTAGTCGGTGTAGGGGCGCTCGCCGGCACCCGGGCCGGTGCCATGCAGGTCCTGGCCCCAGAGCAGGAATTCGATGGCGTGATAGCCGGTGGCGACATTGGCCTCGATGCCGCCGGCCCCCTGCAGCGTGCCGGAGAGGAATTCCGGCGAAAGCTTCGATGCATCGACCTTCTTGCCGTTGATCTCGATCTCCTTGTTGGCGATCACATTGGCCGTGTAGAGCGCGTTCGCGTCCGATTCGGTGCCGTAGCTCTTGGCGACATAGTCGATCAAGCCTTCATCCAGCGGCCAGGAATTCACCTTGCCTTCCCAGTCGTCGACGATCTTGTTGCCGAAGCGGTAGACTTCGGTCTGCTGGTAGGGAACGCGCGATGCCTTCCAGGCGTCACGGGCAGCGTTGAGGGTTTCCACCGATGGCGTGGCGAGCAGCGCGTCGACCGCCTTGTCGAGCGCTTGCGCGGTGGTCAGCGAATCCTCGTATTTGGCGAGCGCGATGTCGGAATAGGTCTTGATGACCGCCTTTACATCTGTTTCCGCCTTTGCCGGCAACACGAATACCGCCGCCGTCAGCAGGGCAGTGGCGCCGATCGCCGCAAGCCTGCTGCCATATCGTGCTGTCATGATCACTCTCCAGTTTCTCGGAAATTCTGTAAACGGCGCGCGCAGCAACCGGCGCCAGGCCATCTGCGGGCCATTGGGCGCAAGAGATGCCGCGCCATCGCGCGGTTCGCGGAAGAAAGACACCAAAATGCCTCCAATCGAAAGGGTTCAAGGCCCAAACATTAAAGGGATGCGCTAACGCGCGAGCTTCCATAAAGCTGCGACACCGTCGGATGTCAATGACAATCCGCAAGAAAAGTCAATCGAAACAACAGTTTAGAATTATTCTAAACTGCGACTGTCAACTTTATGCATTTTCCTGCACCGGTCTTGCCGCTGAACTGTGCGATTGACAGCCGCCATCCCGGATGCGACCCGCAAAAGCTCGCTTGCAGCGGTGCCAGACAATTGCCATCTGGCGGAACATCCTAGGGTAGAATCGGGATTGAGTGCGATGAAGAACGGTGTGGTCATTGTCGGCGCGGGTCATGCGGGCGTGCAAGCGGCCGCAAGTCTGCGCGAGGACGGCTATGACGGGCCGGTGATCCTCGTCGGAGATGAGGACGAACTGCCCTACCACAAGCCGCCGCTGTCGAAGACCTTCATCAAGGATGCCGAGGCCAAGCCACAACCCTTGCGCGGCGAGGCCTTTTACACCGGCAGCGCCATCGACTACCGGCCTGGCGTCAGGATCGATCGCCTCGATGCCGGACGCCGCAGTTTGGATATTGCCGGCGGTGGTGCGCTTGCCTTCGACCACCTGATCCTGGCGACAGGCTCGCGCCCGCGCACGCTGCCGCTGCCCGGTGCCGATCTGTCCGGGGTGCTGTCGCTGCGCTCGCTGGCCGATGCGCGGCTGATCCGCGACCTCAGCGCGCAAACCGACGAAGTCGTCATCCTCGGCGGCGGTTTCATCGGGCTGGAGATCGCAGCCACGTTGAGGGCCGCCGGCCGCACGGTGACAGTGGTCGAGGCGGTGGACCGGCTGCTCGGCCGCGCCGTGGCGCCGGTGGTGGCGAGCCACGTCCGGCAACGGCTGGAAGCGACGGGCGTGCGCATCCTCACCGGCACCTCGATCGCCAGGCTCGAAGGCGAAAACGGTCATGTCGTGGCCGCGATCACCTCGTCAGGCGAAAGGCTGCCGGCGCGCATGGTCATTGTCGGCATTGGTGCCGTGCCGAATGTCGAACTGGCGCAGGAAGCTGGCCTCGGCATCGCCAACGGCATCCGCGTCGATCACCAGATGCGGACTTCGGTGCCGGAGATTCTCGCTATTGGCGATGCTGCCTCTTACCGTCACTGGTTCACCGGCGGCGACGTGCGGCTGGAATCGGTGCAGAATGCCACCGACCAGGCGCGGCTTGCCGCGCGCACGATATCAGGCCATGCCGACGCCTATTCTGCGGTGCCATGGTTCTGGTCCGACATCGGCGACATGAAGCTGCAGATGGTCGGCCTGACCGCCGGCGGCGACAGCCATGTCGTGCTGGGCGACCTGCCCGACAACAAATTCTCGATCTACCACTACGCCGGCGAGCGGCTGCTCGGCATCGAATCGGTCAACCGTCCGGGCGACCATATGCTTGGCCGCAAGATGTTGGGCGCCGGCTTCTCGCCGACGCCGCAGACGGTGGCCGCTGGCCCCGAGGGGCTGAAAGCGGCACTGGCCGCTTTCCTCGAGAATGAGCCCGCCAGAGCGGCGGGATAATTCCGTCCCTCAGGCGCGGCACCTTACTGATCAGGCGGCGCAGACTTCGCGGATCGAGCTTTCCAGAATGTCGAGTGCTTCGTTCATGACTTCGTCCTGGATAGTGATCGGCGCCAGGAAGCGGATGACGTTGCCGTAGACGCCGCAGGTCAACAGGATCAGGCCCTTGTCGAGCGCCTTCAACCGGATCGCATTGGCGATCTCGGCCGAGGGCAGGCCCTTCTTGACGTCGTTGAACTCGACCGCATTCATGAAGCCGAGACCTCTGATGTCGACGATCTCGGGCACGTCGTCGCGGATCGACTGCAGCCGCTGTTTCAGTCTTGCGCCCAGCGTATTAGCGCGGTCGCACAGCTTTTCATCCTCGATCACGTCGAGCACGGCGTGCGCCGCGGCAACGCCGATCGGGCTGCCGCCATAGGTGCCGCCGAGCCCGCCGGGGCCGGGCGCATCCATGATTTCGGCGCGGCCGGTGACCGCCGCCAGAGGAAAGCCGCCGGCCAGGCTCTTGGCCATGGTGGTGATGTCGGCGGCCACCTCATGGTGGTCCATCGCAAACATCTTGCCGGTGCGGGCAAAGCCGGTCTGCACTTCGTCGGCGATCAGCAGCATGCCGTGCTGGTCGCAAAGCTTGCGCAGCGCAACCAGGAAATCACGCGGCGCGTCGTAGAAGCCGCCCTCGCCCTGAACCGGCTCGATGATAATGGCGGCGACGCGGGCCGGATCCACATCGGCCTTGAACAACCGGTCGAGCGCCGCCAGCGAGTCGGCGACCGAGACACCGTGCAGCGGCACAGGGAACGGCGCATGGTAGACATCGCCCGGCATGGCGCCGAAGCCGACCTTGTAAGGCACGACCTTGCCGGTCAGCGCCATGCCCATGAAGGTGCGGCCATGGAAGCCGCCGGCGAAGGCAATGACCGCCTGACGGCCGGTGGCATTGCGGGCGATCTTGATGGCGTTCTCGACAGCCTCGGCCCCGGTGGTGACGAAGATCGTCTTCTTCTCGAACTTGCCGGGCAGCATGCCGTTCAGCCGTTCGGCCAGGCGCACATAGCTCTCATAGGGCACCACCTGGTGGCAGGTGTGGGTGAAGCGGTCGAGCTGTGCCTTGACCGCCTCGATCACCCTGGGATGGCGATGCCCGGTGTTGACGACGGCGATGCCCGACGAGAAATCGATATAGCGACGCCCCTCGACATCCCAGATTTCCGAATTTTCAGCCCGGTCGGCATAAATCTGCGTGGTCATGCCGACGCCGCGGGAAATCGATTGGTTCTTGCGTTCGGAAATGGCTGAATTCTTCATCGTATCCCTCACCGGGCCGGCGCCCGTCCTGTTTGATGCCGTTGAGATGTCTTCTGACCTTATTTCACGTTTTCCTCAAGTCGGCACCACCGGCAGGCGATTGGGCCTGCGGTGGGCAGATCCCGGCGCTTAGCCAGTCGGGCGATACACGTACGAGACCGGTTTCCTTTTCCCGGGGATCGACTATCCTCTGGATGGCCGCGAGGCACCGCGATCAGCGAGCGGCCCGCGGCCGGGGGAGCCCATGAGCAGGAACGTGACTTCGCCCGTCTCGCAGCCATCGGTCAGAGCTCCCGGTCTTTTGTCTTTTCCAGCCGCCCCGGCGCTTTTCGCCTGCACGGCGGCGCTGCTTCTGGCCGGCTGTCAGAAGCAGGAAGCGGTGGACAAGAAACTGCAGATCATGGTGCGCACCGAAACGGTGGCGATGGCCGACTATGCGCCAAGGACTTCGCTGACCGGGGTGATCGCGGCGCGTACGCTGAACAATCTGTCGTTCCGGGTCGGCGGTCGCGTCGCCGAACGGTTTGTCGATGTCGGCCAGCATGTCGATCAAGGCACGGTGCTCGCCCGCATCGACCCGCAGGAGCAGGAATCCGACCTGCGCTCGGCGCAGGCCGATCTTGATGCAGCCAAGGCGCAACTGACCCAGTCCGTTGCCGCCTTCGAGCGGCAGAAGACGCTGCTGGCGCAGGGCTTCACCACCAGGCGCGACTATGACGCCGCGGACCAGGCCCTGAAGGTGGCACAAGGCAGCGTCGAAGCCGCGCAGAGCGCTTTCTCCAACGCCCAGCAAAACCTGTCCTTCACCGAGCTCAAGGCCGGTGCCGCCGGCGTGATCACCGCCCGCCAAGTCGAAACCGGCCAAGTGGTGCAAGCCGCGCAAACCGTCTTCACCGTCGCCGAGGACGGCGACCGCGACGCGGTGTTCAACGTGCAGGAGACGCTGATCGCCAAGACACCGGCATCGCCTGCGGTGACGATCACGCTGTTGTCCGATCCGCAGGTCAGGGCAACGGGCAAGGTCCGCGAAATCTCGCCTGCGGTCGACCCGGCTTCGGGCTCGATCCGGGTCAAGGTCGCCATTCCCGACACGCCCGCCGGCATGCCGCTGGGAGCAGCCGTCATCGGCTCGGTAAGCGCCAAGCCGGCGAAGGCGATCCTGCTGCCTTGGCAGGCGCTGACGTCCAGCGGCGGCAAGCCGGCGGTCTGGATCGTCGATCCCTCGACCAAGGCGGTGACGATGGCGCCGGTCGAAGTGCTGGCGTTCAATTCGGGCACGGTCGTGATCGCCAGGGGGCTGGACGAAGGCCAGAGCGTCGTCACCGCTGGAGGACAGCTGCTCAGCCCTGGACAGACGATCGAGATATCGGGAGCGGGCCAATGAGCCGGACGCCGCGCATCCTGCTCGGCGTGCTCATGCTCGGCGCGCTGGCATCCTGCTCCAGGTCGGAGGAAAAGCCGCCCGAGATCATCCGGCCGGTGCTGTCGATGGTATCGAGCCGCGCACCACGCAAGTCTTCGGTTTTGCCGGATCCGTCGAACCGCAGGTCAGCGCCGACCTGGCCTTCCGCCTGCTTGGCCGGGTCGTCTCGCGCGACGTCCAGGTCGGCGACATCGTCAGCAAGGGCACGACGATAGCGGCACTCGATCCGACCGCGCTGGAGTTGTCGCTCCAGGCGGCCAAGGCGGAACTGTCCAATGCCGAGGCGCAGTTCGCCAACGCCGCCGCCAGCGAGGAACGGCAGCGCCAGTTACTCGCCTCAGCCAACGCCACGCAAGCTGTCTTCGACGCCGCGCAGCAGGCGCGCAAAGCTGCGGAGGCAGGTGTCGAGCGGGCTAAGGCCTCGCTTGCCAAATCGCAGGAACAGCTCGGCTATGCCAGGCTGTTCTCTGATTTCGACGGTGTCGTCACCGCTGTCGGCGCCGAAGTTGGCCAGACGGTCTCGCCCGGCCAGACCGTCGTCACCGTGGCGCGCTCGGACCTGCGCGAGGCGGTGGTCGACATTCCCGACCAATTGACCGGTGATCTCGCGGCCGGCACGCCCTTCCAGGTCATCCTGCAGTCGCTGCCGACGATCCAGACCGGGGCTAAGCTGCGCGAGATCGCACCGCAATCCGAGGGCTCGACCCGCACCCGGCGCGTCAGGCTGACGCTCACGGATCCGCCACAGGCCTTCCGGCTCGGCTCGACGGTGACGGCGACCCGCGTGACCAAGGTGGCACCGACGATCGAACTGCCCATGTCGGCGCTGTTCGAAAAGAACGGTTCCGCGAAAGTGTGGATCGTCGACCCGCAGACATCGAGCGTGAACGCACGCGACATAAAGGT
>NZ_RZQE01001020.1:0-620 GCF_004022955.1 Mesorhizobium sp. M7A.F.Ca.US.002.01.1.1
CGGCAATGGTTGGCGGCGGCATCCGCGCGCGGCCGGGCGAGGTGTCGCTGGCCCATCACGGCGTGCTGTTCCTCGACGAGTTTCCCGAGTTCACGCCGCAGACGCTCGATGCGCTGCGCCAGCCGTTAGAGACCGGCGACTGCATGATCGCGCGGGCCAACCATCGCGTCACCTATCCCGCGCGTATCCAGCTGGTGGCGGCGATGAACCCGTGCCGTTGCGGCATGGCCGGCGAGCCGGGCTATCGCTGCCTGCGCGGCGAGCGCTGCCGCACCGACTACCAGGCGCGCATTTCGGGCCCGCTGCTCGACCGCATCGATCTCAGGATCGAAGTGCCGGCGGTCTCGGCCAGCGACCTGATCCTGCCCGACCGGGCGGAGAAAAGTGCCGATGTGGCGCTGCGTGTGGCACGCGCCCGCACCATCCAGCGCGAGCGCTTCGAGCGGCTCGGCGCCACCCGCGCCACCACCAACGCGCATTGCGCGCCCTCGGCCATCGAGGAGATCGCCATGCCTGACGCCGCCGGCCTGTCGCTGCTCAAGGACGCCAGCGAAAAGCTCGCCTTTTCGGCGCGCGCCTATCACCGGGTGCTGAAGGTGGCGCGGACACTCGCCGATCTC
>NZ_RZQE01001021.1:0-610 GCF_004022955.1 Mesorhizobium sp. M7A.F.Ca.US.002.01.1.1
GCGCGAAGGCGCGCAGAAGGTTGAGCGTCGCCGCCGACTGGCGGTACGCCATCTCCTGGCGAGCGGGATCCGGAATGCGCGACTTCGGGTCGAATTCGATGCCGTTGATGATGTCGCCGCGATAGCTGGGCAGCGTCACCTCGCCCTTGGTCTCATTGTCGGACGAGCGCGGCTTGGCGAACTGGCCGGCAACGCGGCCGACCTTGACCACCGGCTGCGCGCCGGCGAAGGTCAGCACCACCGACATCTGCAGGAAGACGCGGAAGAAGTCGCGGATGTTGTCTGCGCCGTGCTCGGCGAAGCTCTCGGCGCAATCGCCACCCTGAAGGAGGAATGCGTCACCGGCAGCGACCGAAGCGAGCTGCTTCTTGAGCTTGCGCGCCTCACCGGCAAAAACCAGCGGCGGAAAGGTTGCGAGCTGGGCCTCCGTGTTCTTCAGCGCTGCAAGGTCCGGATAAGCAGGAACCTGCTTGATCGGCTTTGCTCTCCACGAATTCGGCGACCATTTCGTCATCGCTGCACCCAACGCTCTTTCCAGCGGCCTATACTCCGCCATTCCCGCCCCAATTGGGGATCGCGGCTCCATACACGAAGCCGATTTCCTATTCTA
>NZ_RZQE01001022.1:0-604 GCF_004022955.1 Mesorhizobium sp. M7A.F.Ca.US.002.01.1.1
TGGCAAGGCGATCGCCAGCGGCCACCGAGAAGCTGACCGCCTGGACCAGATTCCGCCCATTCGCCATGGCACAGAGGTCATGGGCTTCGAGAAGCACTGCGCTCATCGGCTGCTGCCCGCCGGATTGCGGGGACGGCAAAGCGTGCGCATGGTGATGCGATGATCGATGGAGCCGTCCAACTTTCCGTCACTTTCCAAAACTGGCGACGGAAGGAAGCTGGCGAACCGGCCGACAAGACCGGGACTCGCGTTTCCTCCCGGCACACCCCGTCCGGTCAACTCAGTGATGGCAGGTCTCCTGGCTCGCGGGTCGTTGCGCCATCCTGCCTTCCCAGCCTTGCCGGCCAGTGGCATTCACGGATTTTGCTCGCCGCTTACAGTTGCGGGGGCAGCCACGGCCTCGACCTGAACAGGCCTCACCGTGTTCCCTTTTCACCCCTCGCCTTTCGGCTCGGGGACCATCACCACTTCAGCGTAGATTTCCACCAAACGCTTCGCAATGGATTTCTCGGACGAAGTGGTGGGCCAGCTAAGGGAAACAGGCATTGCACGCTCACTTTATGTAATAACATAATATTTTATGTAATAACATAACATTCTTAGG
>NZ_RZQE01001023.1:0-598 GCF_004022955.1 Mesorhizobium sp. M7A.F.Ca.US.002.01.1.1
GATTTCGGCGGCATCCTCGACCAGATCAGGTCGTCGACACTGATCGTGACGGGGGAGGACGACCAGGGATCCAACCCGCGCATGGCGCGTCATATGCACGACCAGATCCGCGGCTCGCGGCTCGAGATCCTGCCGGGGTTGCGGCATTCGATCCTGATCGAAGCGCCCGGGCCGGTCGCTGGCCTGATTGCGGATTTCCTGAATGACCACTCACGACGGGCAGGGGCGACCAGCCATGGATAGCAAATTGCAGAAAGCCGGCGAGGCAGTCCGCCGCAAAGTACTGGGCGACGACTATGTCGACCGCGCAATCGGCAATGCCGACGACTTCTCCAGTCCCCTCCAGGACATACTCAACGAGTATTGCTGGGGCACATGCTGGACTGACGCCGCGCTCGATCTCAAGCAGCGCAGCCTGCTCAATCTCGGCATGCTTGCGGCACTGGGGCGCATGCATGAATTCGGCGTGCATTTTCGAGGTGCGATGCGCAACGGGCTTGGCGACGACGAGCTGCGGGCGGCCCTGATCCAGATCGCGGTCTATTGCGGCGTTCCGGCAGGTGTCGAGGCCTTCCGTGTCGCGCGTGCGGTGCGCGAC
>NZ_RZQE01001024.1:0-581 GCF_004022955.1 Mesorhizobium sp. M7A.F.Ca.US.002.01.1.1
GTCCTTCAGCGCCTTGCTGACGGTTATGAACTCATCCCATGTGGTCGGCGGGGTCAACCCGGTCTTGGCGAAGACGTCCTTGTTGATGAACAGGCCGAGCGTCTGCGAGGCGAAGGGCAGGGAATAAACCTTCTTGTCGGCGCGGTAGGTGCCGGCCACCAGCGCATCGGCGGGCTGGTTAGCGAGTGAAGGCACCGTGGTCAGATCCTGCGGCTCGAAATAGCCGGCCTTCACGAACTGCTCGAGCCAGCCATAGGCGTGGGTGTGGATGACGTCGCCACCCTTGCCGGCGGCCAAGGCCGTCGAGACGATCGTCGGATAGTTCTCGTCCGGGAAGGACTCGAACTTCACATGGACGTCCGGGTTGGCCTTGGTGAAATCGGCGAAAAGTTCGTTGTAGGCGGCCTTGTCTTCCTGGCGCCAGGTCCAGAACGAGATGTCGGTGGCATGCGCTACGCTGGCTGCCAATCCCCATGCGAAAGACGCGGCCGCGAGGGCCAGCCCAATCCTTCTCCTGCTCATGTTGCAATCTCCCAATCGCGCTTGATGCGCTTTTTACGACGATTATCAAATCATAGTTC
>NZ_RZQE01001025.1:0-577 GCF_004022955.1 Mesorhizobium sp. M7A.F.Ca.US.002.01.1.1
GGCTACGTGCAGAACATGGCTTCGACTGCCGGGTACGGGCGCATGGTTGCGGATGGCGGGTTGGCTGCCGTCCGCGGCGTTGCCCTTTCCGACGACGATCGCGTCCGTGGCTGGATCATCGAGCGGCTGATGTGTGATTTTGCCTTCTCGGCAGTCGACCTGGTGGAGCGGTTCGGCAAAGCCGGCGAGCAGCTCCTTCATCGCTCGAGGTCCATCGCACTCCACGATCCTGCCCGAGCGCTTGAATTCGATGGTGACAGTTTCCTCGTACGGACTGAAAGTCGCCCCTTCATTCGAACCATCGCGGCCAAGTTCGATACATATTTCAAAGGGGGAACGGCGAGGCACTCGGTGGCGGTCTGAGCAAAGCACAGTGCGCTCGCCGTTTGGTCGATCGGCGAACCAGCTGCGTTCGTTTTGACCGCTCATAGGCGACTACCGCATCAAATCGTCGACCGTGAACAATCCGAGCCCTAAGCGGCGACCGGCTTCGGCCGGATTTGAAGCAGGGCAATCAAGAGCGACAAAAACCCCTTCAGCCACCTGAGCAGGAGGGAGAAGTTGTAGCCGGCGGCGG
>NZ_RZQE01001026.1:0-563 GCF_004022955.1 Mesorhizobium sp. M7A.F.Ca.US.002.01.1.1
CTGCTCACGGTGTTGATCATAAACCTCACTCCGCAGCCGCGCGTTCTACGATCTATCGTCCCCCACCGGTTCGACGCTGCGGATCCCCAATTTTCCAAGACGATGAGCAGCTATTCGCAAGGGCAGATGTTCGGTTCCAACGCGGTCCAAACTCTCGTCAACGGAGACGAAATATTTCCCTCAATGCTGCAAGCAATCGGGGCGGCTCGATCCAGCGTCAACATGGAAACGTATATTTATTGGTCAGGAGCCATCGGCTACGAGTTCGCGATCGCATTGGCGACGAAGGCCCGCGAAGGCGTCGAGGTCCGCGTGAACGTCGACTGGGTTGGCAGCCTTCCCTTCGACGAGGACTTGATCCGCATCATGACGACGGCAGGTGTGAGGTTCGAACGCTATCGGCCGCTACGCTGGTATACGTTGGACCGTGTAAACAACCGAACTCATCGCAAGCTGCTGATCGTCGATGGCCGGATCGCTTTCACTGGCGGGGTCGGCATTGCCGATGATTGGCGCGGGAACGCACGCAACTCAAATGAATGGCGCGACACGCATTACCGGAT
>NZ_RZQE01001027.1:0-553 GCF_004022955.1 Mesorhizobium sp. M7A.F.Ca.US.002.01.1.1
GCTCGGGCTTGCCCTTGCTGACCAGCCCCGCGAGCAGATGGCTGAATTTGCTGGTGTCGAGCGGCTCGCCGATGACGCCGGTCGAGGCCATGAAAACCTCCGCTGCCGTGCAGCCGGCCGCCTTCGCCGCCGCCTCGCCGGTCAGTGCGGTCGACTCGCGGCCCTTCTTGCCGGTGAAGGCGTTGGCGTTGCCGGAATTGACGACCAGCACCCGCGCCTTGCCCGCGCCGAGATTCTGCCGGCAGAAATCGACCGGCGCCGAGGGGCATTTCGATTTCGTGAACACGCCGGCGACCGCAGTGCCTTCATCGAAGACCATGGTCAAAAGATCGGTGCGGCCCTTGTACTTTATCCCTGCCTCGGCGGTGGCGATGCGCACCCCCTCGATTTCTGGCATTTTCGGGTATTTCTTCGGCGCAAGCGGCGAAATCGTCGTGGACATGGAGGCCTCGGGCGGGAAAAATCGCAAGGGAAGGCCGGTTTGCCCGATAGACCGCGCCGGCGCAAGGGCGTTTTCGTCGCTCTTGTCCGGGAGCTCGAACTCGCCCCTGGG
>NZ_RZQE01001028.1:0-548 GCF_004022955.1 Mesorhizobium sp. M7A.F.Ca.US.002.01.1.1
GAACATGCCCTTGTAGACGATGGTGCGCGCCGACAGCGACACGCAATAGGCGCCGATGTCCTTGTTGTCGTTCTCGGCATAGATGCGGCCCGAGATGACCTTGCGCAGCAGATAGAGCCTGGCCTCGTATTCCTCGTCATCGGTAATGTCTGGCGTGCGGCCGATGAAGATCTGCCGATGGAACGGCTCGGATGCCACGATGTCGGGCGCCTTCGACAGCGACGAATTGTCGACGGGCACGTCACGGAAACCGATGAGCGGAAGTCCCTCGGATTGCGCCGATTCGGCAATGATGTCCTCGATATGGGCGCGAAGGGCCGCGTCCTGCGGCATGAACCAGTGTCCGACGCCGTACTGGCCCGCCGGCGGCAGCTCGATGCCCTGGGCTGCCATCTCGTCACGGAAGAACTGGTCGGGAAGCTGCACCAGCACGCCGGCGCCATCGCCGACCAGCGGATCGGCGCCGACGGCGCCGCGATGCGTCAGGTTTTCGAGCACAGCAAGCCCGTCCTCGACGATCTGATGCGACTTCACGCCCTTCATGTTGA
>NZ_RZQE01001029.1:0-543 GCF_004022955.1 Mesorhizobium sp. M7A.F.Ca.US.002.01.1.1
CGTCACCCGTTCCGCGATCAGTCCCAGCAGGCGCTGCTCGCCATCATGCGCGTGATAGCGCGTCACAACGATCCGGGTGCTCAATAGGCGCTCCGACGGCCGGCCAAGCGCAAGAAGAGTAACATCGATCAGCGGGATGGGTATTCCGTTGTAGCTGACCAGACCCACCACACCGGTTGGCGCACCCGGCAGGACCTTCACATCGAGACGAGGCAGCACCTCTTCAATTTGGTGGACATCGATCAAGTAGCGATCCGGACCCATGCTGAAGGCGAGAAATAGCATTGTCACCCCCTACTGCCGGCTCGCTACGCTCTCAGCTTGAACCTCGAAATGCTACTTCGCATGCCGCCTGAGACTTGATTGAGCTCGTCGATCGCGAGCGTCGATTGCTGAAGGGATTCGACTGTTTGCTGAGCTGCCTCACTCAGCTGCGTTAGCGTGTCGCTGATCTGCCCCGCGCCGGTCGCCTGCGCTTGCATGCCTTCATTGGCGACTTCGAAACGTGGCACCAGCCCCTGAACCTGCTGAATGATCTCGAAG
>NZ_RZQE01000102.1:0-15663 GCF_004022955.1 Mesorhizobium sp. M7A.F.Ca.US.002.01.1.1
GAAGCCCGTATGTCGCGCTTGGACATTGGGAAAACGGGGCCGTTGTTCCGTTTGAAGTAGACCCCGACGACCAGACGCTTCGCATCTTTACGACGGGCGATCTTGTGCAAATCGGGAGTGACGGCCTGCTGCGGATCATAGGCCGCAAAGGGCGCCAGATAAAGGTCAATGGGCGGCGCGTTGAGCCGGCCGAACTCGAACGGGTTCTGCGTGGCGCGCCGTCGGTGAAGGATGCCGTGGTTATCGTCACCCCGGCGAATGAACTGGTTGCATTCGCCGTACCGCACAGCGGAGCGGGAGCCAGTTTTTGCGACGAGCTGCGCCAACTTGCCAGGACAAAATTGCCGCCGGCGCTTTGCCCGTTGCGACTCCATGCAAGCGCCGAGATACCGCGACTGCCCAGCGGAAAGATCGATATGACAACGCTGGCTGCAATTGACCTTTCGGTTCGGGAAACCACGCCCCCACCGCAAATACCCCATGCGGGACATGAAGTTCCTGCTCATCAGATCGTACGGCGTGCCTGGACCAAGGTCCTCAAGACGCGGGTCGCCCTGGGCTGTTGGGACGAAGCGGGGGGAGATTCGCTGAAGCTGCTGCACTGCGTCATGGAAATCGAAAGCGCGATCGGGCAGGAGCTCGGATTGGAAGCCTTCACGGTTGGAATGAGCTTCGATGAGATGGTTGCAGCGGTCATTTCTGCTCAAGGAGGCGGCGAGCACGCGCCCGCTTGGAAACACGAGCCTCCGCTGCTTTTCCTTTTCCCCGGCTCGGTCGGCTATGGTCCGAGCCTTGCTTCGTTCGCATCGGCAATAAGCAAGGTCGCCAGGGTGTCTCCCATCAGATATCCGGCCCTGGGCATGATCCTGCAAGGTCAGAACACCGTCGCCGCAATGGTCGAAGCTGCAATCGATCATATCAACCGCGTGCAGCCGACCGGCTGTGTTCGCCTGCTTGGTCACTCGCTCGGAGGAGCGGTTGCTTTTGAGGTTGCCGCGCGTCTGCTTGATCAAGGGCGAGCGGTAGCGTTCACGGGCATTCTGGATACCAGCCTGGTTGGCGAACGCAGCAGGCGTTGGGAGACGATTACCCGGACATTTCACCGGATCCGAACCAATCGTATATCGGCTAGTCGAGTGGCATGCCGCGCGCTTGCCAAGGTCGCGGTCAAAATGCACTGCGAATCCCGGCTTGCCAGCTTCCTCGATCGCTATGCCGAGGGTCAGTTCAACCCGACGAGCTTCAGAACCAAACTGGAACTGCAGGAAGTTCTGCGCGCGCGCGCCTTCTTCCAGTGGCTCACAGAACCCAGGCCGATACTGCCGATCACCGGCACCTTGTTCCGTTGCGCGCGGCCCGGAATGCCGCTTGCACTTGGGTGGGATCGGGCATTCGTCCATCTGGACGTCATTCCGATCGCCGGCACTCACATCGACATGGTCGTGGAGCCCCATCTGACCATCAATCGCCCGCTCATCGAAAACGCTGTGACTGAGACCTACTCTTCAATCGAGTCACAGAAACGGGAGGCAGTGTCATCGACCTGATCGGGGAATTCAACAGCGATGTGCTGGCGCTCGATGCCCGGCTGGAGATCGATCGCATCGTCGAGACCTTGCGCGAACAGGTTCTCGGCACACAACGGCGCCGCGGAGTGGTTGTCGGGCTCTCCGGAGGCATCGACAGTTCGGTCGTCGCAACGGTCTGCGCACGCGCGTTCGGCAGGGACAAGGTACTGGGCCTGTTCATGCCGGAGCGCGATTCATCCGGCGACTCGTTGAGGCTTGGCCGCAGCGTCGCCGGGCAGCTTGGCATCGACACAATCCTTGAGGATATCCAGCCGGCGCTCGAGGGCATCGGCGCCTACGCCCGACAGATGGAGGCCATCCGAACTGCCGTCCCTGGATATGGCGAAGGCTGGAAATGCAAGCTGGTCATGGCATCGGTGCTGGAGAGCAGCGGCCTTAATATCACGCGCCTCACCGTCGAGGATCCGGACGGAAAGATCGACACCGTGCGTCTTTCGCCGGCGGCTTACCTGCAGATCGTCGCTGCAACCAACTACAAGCAGCGGGTTCGCAAGATGACTGAATACTATCATGCGGACCGCCTCAACTATGCAGTGGCAGGCACGCCAAACCGGCTCGAATATGACCAAGGCTTCTTCGTCAAGCAGGGCGACGGCGTCGCCGACGTGATGCCGATCGTCCATCTCTACAAGACCCAGGTTTATCAGCTGGCGGAATATCTCGGGATTGACGAGGAGGTCCGAATGAGGCCGCCGACCACGGACACGTTTTCCATGGCGCAAACCCAGGAGGAGTTCTACTTCGCCTTGCCCTATCAGCTGATGGATTTGTGCCTCTACGGCATGAATCACGGAATTTCGGCCGGCGTGGTTGCCGCCGCCGCCGGCCTGACGGCCGAGCAGGTCGAGAAGGTCTATAAGGATATCGTCAGCAAACGCCGCGCCGCCCGCTACCTTCACGCACGGCCGCAGCTGTCCGCTGCGATGGACAGGGATTGACCCATGTGCGGCATCGCCGGAATTGTGGCGCTGAACGCGGCTGCGGAGCCTCCTTCACGAGCCGCGCTTCTACGAATGGCAGCCGCGCTCTCCCATCGAGGCCCGGATGAGAGCGGCGTTTACCGCGACAGGCGGGCGGGGCTGGCGCATACCCGTCTGTCGGTCATCGATCTCTCGACCGGACAGCAGCCCCTCGCGGACACCGGCGATACCACCTGGATCGTGTTCAACGGCGAGATCTTCAACTACGTCGAGCTGCGTGAACAACTCATGGCGCTGGGGCATCGTTTCCGCACCCGCAGCGATACCGAGGTCATCGTGCACGCCTACCGCGCCTGGGGCGTGGCCGCATTCGAGAGGCTAAACGGGCAGTGGGCACTCGCCATCTGGGATTCGCTGACAGGCCGTCTCGTCCTGTCGCGCGACCGGTTCGGCATCTGCCCGCTGCATTTGTGCGAACATGCTGGCCGCCTTCACTTCGCCAGCGAAGTGAAGGCCATTTTCGCAGCCGACCCGGCGATACCGCGGGCCTTCGATCCGGCGGGGATAGACCAGACTTTCACGCTGTGGACGGTCGTACCGCCGCAAGGCGTATTTCAGGGAGTGAAGGAACTTACCCCCGGCCATGTACGCATCTACGACAATGGCAGCGTTCGTGAGCACGCTTTCTGGAAACCTTGTTATCCCGAGATCGCGGACCAGGCCCACGGCACCTTCACCGGCTCACTGGACGATGCGGTGGACGAAGTGCGTAGCGCCTTGCAGGCCGCGACGGCGCTTAGAATGGTCAAGGCGGATGTGCCGGTTGGCTGCTACCTTTCCGGCGGGCTCGACAGCTCACTTGTCGCCATGCTCGGGAGGCGCTTCGCCGGCGCGCCATTCCAGACCTTCTCGTTGCGTTTTGCTGACGCCGAATATGATGAAACCCGTTACCAGCGGCTGGTTGCAAGTGCGAGCGGCGGCGAGCACCACGAGGTGATGGTTTCGCGCGGTGATATTGCCGAGGTTTTCCCAGATGTGATCCGTCACGCCGAGCGTCCGATTCTCAGGACCGCGCCGGCGCCGTTGTTCCTTCTCTCGAGGCTGGTGCGCGAACATGGCATCAAGGTCGTCCTGACCGGCGAGGGCGCCGACGAGATGTTTGCCGGCTACGACCTGTTCCGTGAAGGCAAGGTCCGCCGTTTCTGGGGGCGGCAGCCCGCATCCGCCCGACGCGCGCGACTGCTGGAACGCCTCTACCCCTATCTGAGCCGGTCGCCGGTCAAGCAGCAGGCGATGGCGCGCCAGTTCTTTGGACACGATATCCATGCATTTGGCACGCCCGGCTTCGCGCATGACACCCGCTGGCGCACCACCAGCGCGATAAAACGGCTGTTCTCGGCCGACATGCATGCCGAAGCGGCGCGTCACGACGTGGTGGCAGACCTGCTTGGCCGCCTGCCCGAAGAGTTTCCACGATGGCGTCCTCTCGCGCAGGACCAGTATCTTGAGATCAGGACGCTGATGTCGGGCTACCTGCTCTCCTCGCAGGGTGACAGGATGCTGATGGCCCATTCTGTCGAGGGGCGCTTCCCGTTCCTGGACGACAGGCTCGTGGCCTTGGCGAATTCGCTTCCGCCCGACTACAAGCTGCGCATTCTGGATGAGAAACACGTGCTGAAGCGTGTGGCGAAATCGATCGTGCCCGCGGAAGTCGTGGCCCGCAAGAAGCAACCCTACCGGGCGCCCAACGCACTTTGCTTCACGGGCGATGGCGCACCCGCCTATGTCCGCGAAGCACTCTCCGAGACTGCCCTGCGCGCGGCGAATGTCTTTGATCCGAACTCGGTCGCGCGCCTGCTGGACAAATGCGCTGCCAAGACCGGCGATGGGGATCTGTCCAACTCGGACAACATGGCGATGGTCGGCGTGCTGTCGACGCAGCTCCTCCATCAGCAGTTTGTCGCAAGCCGCCCATCGAGCGCGCATGCGGTCGACCTCAGGATAGATGTCGATCACCTGCACAGGGAAGAGGTGCTGGTATGATGCATGGCGCCGTACCTCTGCTGGACGATTACCTCAGTCATTCGGCCGAGCGGCTCGGCGGCAAGGTAGCGCTGGTGTGCGGCGAGCACCGGCTCACCTATGACGAGCTTGAGACACGCTCCAGCGCGGTCGCCCGTCATCTCGTCACGTCCGGGGTCGCCCCCGGTGACCGCGTTATGATCTTCGCCGACAACACCGTCGAGACCGTGGTCAGCTTCTGGGCGGTTCTCAAGGCGAGCGCCGTTGTGTGCGTCGTCAATCCGCTCACCAAGAGCGACAAGCTGGGGTATTTGCTCAACGATTGCCTTCCGGCAGCATTGATCACCGACAAACATTTGCAGCCGGTCTTTGCTGAGCCGGCGCGTAACTGTCCGTCGCTGCGGCGGCTCATCGTCTCCGGTCAGGTGGACGACGCCGAGCTCCGGGGATTGCCGCATGCCGTGCGCTGGGATGAGGCGGCTGCCAGCCACGGCAAAGCGCCGGCCCGCCGCCGCATCGATATCGATCTCGCAGCCATCATCTACACGTCGGGCTCGACCGGCGAACCCAAAGGCGTGATGCTGACACACAGGAACATGATGACAGCCTGCACGTCTATCGCCTCGTACCTTGAGCTTGGCGAAGACGACGTGATCCTCAATGTCTTGCCCCTGGCCTTCGACTACGGCCTCTATCAGATGATAATGGCATTCCGTACCGGGGCGCGGTTGGTCCTCGAGCGCTCGTTTGCCTTCCCCGCACAGATACTTGCGATCATCGAAAGGGAGAGAGTTACAGGCTTTCCCGGCGTGCCGACCATCTTTGCCGCACTGTCGGATCTCAGGACGCTGAAGGCAAATGATTTTGCAAGCATAAGGTATGTCACGAACACGGCGGCAGCCCTGCCGCTTAAGCACATTCGCCTGCTCCAGGAACTGTTTGCCGCCGCCCGCATCTATTCGATGTACGGCCTGACCGAATGCAAACGCTGCACCTATCTTCCGCCGGACGATCTTGCCCGAAAACCGTTGAGCGTGGGGATCGCCATCCCGAACACCGAAATGTGGATTGTCGATGAGGATGACCGAAGGGTTGGTCCCAATGTCGTCGGTCAGTTGGTCATCCGCGGGGCAACGGTCATGAAGGGCTACTGGGGTAAGCCGGAGGCTACCGCGAAGAAGCTCAAGCCAGGTCCTTTGCCCGGCGAGCAGGTTCTGTACACCGGCGACTACTGCCGAATGGACGAGGAAGGCTACCTCTATTTTGTCGGCCGCAGCGATGAGATCATAAAATCGCGGGGAGAAAAGGTGGCGCCTAGGGAAGTCGAAAACGTGCTGATGGAAATCCCGGGAGTACGGGAAGCCGCGGTTGTCGGAGTACCTGACGACCTGCTGGGGCAAGCAGTGAAAGCGTTTGTCGTCATGGAGCAAGGAACGATCATGGGCGAAAAGCAGCTGCGGATGGAATGTCAAAAGCGATTGGAAAACTTCATGATTCCGAAGTCCATCCAAATTGTGTCCAGTCTGCCGATGACGGACACGGGCAAGCTCAAGAAAATGGCGCTGTCATAAAGCAATTTACGGAATTATTTGGATCGGAGGCCAATTCAATGCTGAGCACGAACAACAGAATTGACACCTACAGCGATCAAATCCGCGCCTTTCTGGCGTCAAACTTCTACGTAGCCGACCCGCGTGCGCTGGAAGTTGAAACGTCGTTGCTCGACCAGGGCATCATAGACTCGACTGGAGTGCTTGAAGTTATCGGATTCGTCGAGGAGACATTCGGCATCACTGTCGAGGACAGTGAACTTCTGCCGGAGAATTTCGATTCCATCCAGGGAATTGCACGTTACGTGGTCAGCAAGGAAAACTGATCGCCGGGCTACGGCTTGAGGGCGTCGTCCCAACCGGGCGCGCAAACCCATGGCGCGGCTCACGCTGACGCTTTGGCCCGTGCACAAACCACCCTGGCTTCACCGGCTTTGTTCGCAACCGTGCGAATGCTCTCATAGGCTTTGGAACGCTCAACCAAACTCATGACCTGCCGGTCTTGGCCAAGCCCGACCTCGAAAAGTAGCATGCCACCTTGCCGCAGATAGTGCTGCGCCTCCTTGATCACCCGCATATGAATGCTCAGGCCGTAAGGCCCGGCAGCGAACGCCTCACGGGGTTCAAGTTCCATCAGATGCGCGCGGTCGTTTTCGAGCCGCTTCTCCGAGATGTAAGGCGGGTTGCAGACGACCAGGTCGATCGTACCTTCGAGCTCCAGACCCGAGAAGGAATTGAAGAGGTCGCCCTGTAGCACCGAAATACGTCCGGCCAGGCCAAGATGGGCAACGTTCCGGCAGGTGGTTTCGACGCAGCTGTCGGTAAGATCGCTCGCCCAGACGCGCGCGGTGGGGACCTTGTATCCAATGGCGCAGGCGAGATTGCCCGCCCCGCAGCACATGTCCACGACACGCGGTACCGGCCTGTTAAGTTCACGAAGGACATTGAGGGCGGTGCTGCCGAGCAGTTCCGTCTCCGGGCGAGGGACGAGCACGCCGGGCGCGACAACCAACTTCAGCCCCATGAAGTCGGTGCGGCCGGTGCTGTAGGCGCTGGCGACATCTATTTCACCAATCACGGCAAACCCGCTTTCTTGATTTCCCCATGTTGATTTCTCAGGCGCCCGGTCTTCATGCCATGGGCGAGCCATCAGCAACGTCGTTCCCGGCTCGGTTCACGTCCGCGCAACTACTGGATCGCCGCGCTCTGCAGTTCGCTGCTGAACCTCACCTCGATGGTGTCTCCAGGCGCAACCTCGGTGTCCTGGTCGACCGGTCGACCTCTTGACGCGTCGCCGGCCCCGCCGGTTATTGTGATCCGCGCCTGAAAGGTTTCGCCGGCGACGGGCAGTGGAAGCGCGGACGCCCCTGATGGCTGAAGCTTCTGGCTGGCTGCGTGGAGCCTTGCAGTGGTCTCGGCGAGGCGAAGGTCGGTGTCCCTCAATTCGTTCAGAAGGCCGATCCTTCTTTGATTTTCATTGCGTTCCTGCTGCCTGACGGAGTCTTCCTGCTGGCGCCGCGTTCTCATCAGTTCGACCGAGGTCTCGAGCGCCCGGCTCGACGACATCAGCACGGCACGTCTGACGTCGGCGAGCCTGCTGTTGGTCAGGTTGCCCGATTCGAACGATTTGGTGACCCGCGCAAGATCGTCCTCATCCTGTTTCACCGCGGCCGCTTCCGTCTGCTCGCGCTTGAGCAGAACTTCGACCTGAGCCTCGGCATCCTTGGCGGTCTTGTCGAGATAGCTTTGCTCCTGCTGAAAATTGTTCAGCGAAATCTTGAGGCCCTCCGCTTCCGCCTGCGCGACCGCCGATATCAATGCATTCGACAGGGGCGAGCCTTGCGGCGGTTGCATGTCAAATTCTGCCTGGTTCTGAAGTTCGGCGCGGATGCGCGCGCCATGAAAGTAGTCTCTGATGTAGTCCCCCCAGATCGACTCGTAGTCGCGTCGCAGATCAACGGGATCAGGTCCGCTTTGGCTTGCCCGAGACCGCAGGAGACTAAAACCGCCGGCGACGGCAATTGCCTGTCGGACAGTCATGAGTGGCCGGTAAGTCTGCTGCCCTGGTGTCAGCACATCGCCAGTCACATAGATCGGACGGTACTCCGCGATCACGGCCGTGACGTCGCTCGGCTTGATGACGATCATTTGCTCCCGTCCATCAGGCAGGCGCTGATGGACTATCTTGGTTGGCAGCACCGCCTCCATGCGCGTCTGCAATTCTGCCGGCGTCAGCCCGCCAACCGGGATCATCCCGAACTCGGGCAGCGCGATCGAGCCATCCATTTGCACGATCGCGCGTTGCGTTCGCTCCGCTATGGAGGCTATTCCTATCTCCACCGTATCGCCGGGCGACAGCTTATAGGCCACCGGCGCTTCAGCCGCGGCTGCGATATCCAGGGCCAGGCAGCCGGCAAGGGCTGCAAAGAAAATTCGGCTAACGAAGGCCATCGATGGCAATCTCCCTTTAATTCAGGCCCGGCTGCTGCGGCCAATCGAGATGGGCGACGAATTCGTAGACCGGTCCACCAGGCACCCCCCAATTGCTCGACCAGATCACTTGCGACCCATCAGGGGACGGTGAGGCATGTGTCTCGCTCCAATAGTCGAACGGAGCGTTTCGCGTCTGCACGATGCGTCGGACCTCCTGACGACCGTCGACACGCAGCGCGATCACTTCACGCGTGTATGGCGCCCAGTCCGGGTGGCTCCGAACCTCATCGGGATTGCCCCCGTAACTTATAAATGCCCATTCGGGCCTGTCCAAAGCACGCAGCGACGTATGCTCGGCCTCACCGTACTTCGTGAGCGACGTGACCTTTCCATCGGACAGCCGACGCTTGATCACCTGATATTTGTCCGGAGCGGATTTGCTGGTTCCGACGTAAATTTCGCTGCCATCCGCATCGAGAGTCAAATCGCCATGGCCGGGCCGATGATGATCCTTCCACGTTTGGCGCAGGGTGCCGTCGACTGCGAAAATGGCTCGCTGTTCGGTGCCGTCGACCAGATTTTGGAAACACAGGATGTTCTCTCCGAGCGGAGAAATGGTGCAGGAACTGGTCGTTCCGGCAACCTGGGCGAGATCGATGTCCGGGTATTTCAGACGCCGGTCGATGTCGTATGCGAAAACGACAGCAGCTCCATCATTGCGGGTCGCGCGTACGGCAATGCGGTTGCCGTCACGACTAGGATTTCCCTTGGACGGGCCGAATTCGAGATCCCGATATTTCGTTGCGGAATACACTATGTCCTCACGATTGGTGCGGGGCGCCCAGATCGAAATCTTTTGACCATCGACACAGATCATCATCTCCGCGTTTCGAGGGCGCCATTCGCACTCACCCGACTTGTTGCGATGAAACAAAGGGAGGTAGGTTTTCCCGTCGAGGAAACACATGCCGTTGCAGCCGTTCATGAGGACGAGGAGGCTCTGATCCGCATTCCAGGCTTGCGCGCTCGAGTAGCGATGACTGCAGTATATTTTGCCGCAGACAATTCCGCTGCCAAGCGCTCCGGGCTGAGTGATCCGAGTAAAGCGGATCCCTGTCGCCGGATCAGTTGCAGGTTTCAGATAAGCGGGCAGATCCATTGCCGGCTCCGTGCCTGCCGCACCGCTCGGCCGGTTTACGGCTGTGTGCAGCGCCAGCAGCGCGGCCATCAACAGCAAAGCTGGTATGAGCCGCGGAAAGGTCATGTCATGTAGCTCATTTCGCGTCGGACGCGGCCTTCGCTGAGGCGCGAGCGCCACCACTCGATGGTCTTTTCCAGACCATCACGCAAGCTCGTATGTGCCCGCCATCCGACTTTACTTTCAAGGTTCGAGGAATCGGCGAGCAACGCGCGAACCTCGGAGTTTTGCGGCCGCATCCGGCTTTCATCTCGACGAACTGGTTTCCTGGTGCCACTCAACTCGAGCACCAACTCCAAAACGTCCGAGACACTGACGGCGCGCTGGCTGCCTGCATTGTAGGCATGGCCAAATTCAAGCTCGGCCGCCCCTGCCGCCACAAATGCCGCCGCAGTGTCCTCCACAAAGGTAAGGTCGCGGATAGGGCTGGTGTCGCCGACCATGATCGCCGGACAGTTCTCGTCCAGAGCCTGCCTTATGATGGTCGGCACGATGGCCCGCTCGCTCTGGCGCGGCCCGTATGTATTGAACGGTCGCAGGATGACCACCGGCACATCGAAGGACCTGGCATAGGACGCCGCCATCATGTCTGCGCCGATCTTGGACGCAGAGTAGGGGGACTGTCCCTGCAGTGGGTGGGATTCGTCGATCGGCATGGTCAGAGCGGTGCCATAAACCTCGCTCGTGGACGTATGCACAATGCGTTCGGTTTCCCAGTGGCGTGCCGCTTCGAGGACATTCACGGTGCCCAGCACATTGGTTTCCACATAGGATTGGGCAGCCGCGTAGGAGTAGGGAATCGCAATCAGCGCAGCCAGATGAAACACCGCCGCCTGGCCGCGCACGATCCGGTTGATGAACGCGCTGTCACGAACATCCCCACGAATGCATTGCAACTGGCTTCGAACGTGGTCGGGTAAATCGTCCAGCCAGCCATGGCTGTCGAACGAGTTGTATAGGGCCAGTGCCGTGACATCGGCGCCTTCGTGCACCAGCGCTTCCGTGAGGTGGGATCCGATAAATCCATCCGCACCCGTGACCAGGACCTTCCTGCCGCGATAGCTCACGACTGTGCACTCCTTTGATCGTGTGAGCTGTCAAACTGGCGAACGAACAACAATCCATTCATGCCAAACTCTCCTCACCTTCCAACTCTACCCACTCGCCGCGGGAGGCAGGGACACGCCGAAAACCGCCCTGAAGCCTCGCATTATCCAGACGAGGTCCGATGCAATCGTGCGCCGCGGATAGTAGGCGAGGTCGATCGTTGCCTTGGCCGGGAACAGGACCTCTCGATAAAACAGGAGCGGATCAAGGGTGGGCGGGTAAAAACAGGCTTCGTGACGGAATAGAACCTGGGTCGGGCCGAGCAGGCCGGGCTTCCACTGCAGGACGGCTTCATTGCCGCCGCGGAAACAATCGGCGAAGGCAAGGCTTTCCGGCCGCGGGCCGACAATTGCCATGTCTCCCGTAAAAACGTTCCACAGTTGCGGCAACTCATCAAGTTTCGTTGCCGCGAGAAAACGGCCTATCCGCGTCATCCGGCTGTCATCGTTCATGGTCAGCGCAAGGCCGAAAGGATCGGCTGTTGTCTTGAATTTGCGGAACTTGTACATGCGAAACGGTTTTGCGCCGGCACCCAGGCGCGTCTGTGCGAAAAGCACGGGCCAACCACCCTCGACAAAGAGTGCGACAGCAATCAGTAGCATCAGCGGAGCGAGTGCCATTCCCGCTGCTGCGGCGAGGATGATATCCATCGCGCGCCTGGCAATTCCGTGGCTGGTGCCAGCTACGGCGGGCCGATGCATCGTCACGTCGAGTGCGTTCATGCCGCGGCTCCCGCGCGCCCGCTGCTTTCAATCGCGGTGGCCAACGCAACAACCACCGACTCGATCGCACTTGCCGTAATTTGCGGATGTAGTGGAATCGTCAACTCCCGCTGCGCGAAATCCTCGGTCTTCGGCAGATGGATTTCAGTGAACATTTGGCGATAGAGCGTCATCTGGTGCACGGGCGTATAGTGGATTGTGGTCTGTATTCCCTTCGTTCGCAGATGGTCGATCACCGTTTGCCGGTCGACGTCATGTGGCAGGAGGACAGGCATGATGTGATAGGCCGAGGTCCGCGGTTTGCAGAACGGAACTGTCACAGCCGAGCAATAGTCTGCGATCAGACGTCGATAGAGGACGACCAATATGCGCCGGATTTCATTCCATTCCTGCAGGTTCTGAAGCTGGACCAAGCCAATAGCGGCGCGCAATTCATCCATGCGATAATTGAAACCGAGCATCGTCACATCGTATTGCGGCGTGCGGCTGTTCAGCCGCTGATGTGTGCCGCTGGTCATCCCATGTCCGCGAGCCTGGCGGATCGCTTCACGGAGCTGTGCATCCCGGGCGATTACGGCCCCACCTTCCGCGGTGGTCATGTTCTTGTTGCCGTAGAAGCTAAAGGCCGCGGCCGCACCGTAAGTCCCCACCTCCTTAAGGCCGGGAGCATGCGCGGCATCCTCGACGATATGCAGTCCTCGCACACGGGCAAATCTCTGCCATTCTTCCCGGTCGGCGAGGTAGCCGGCAAAGTGGACGAGAATGACGGCCTTGGTGCGTCCGGTGCACTTGGCTTCCGCGTCGCTTAGGGACATCAGTGGCACTTCGGCCGACTCTATGTCGACGAATACCGGTGTTGCTCCTACGTAGAGCACTGCATTCGCGGTCGCCACGAAGGTCAGCGAGGGAACCAGAACTTCGTCTCCGGGACCGATCCCAAGTGCATGGAGAATGAGATGCAGGGCGGCGGTGCAAGAGCTGACGGCAACGCAATCGACCGCATCATGCACGGCCGCGAAGGCCTCTTCAAAGGCTCGTACCTGGTCCCCCATCGTCAGCCACCCACTGTCGACAACTTTGGCCAAGGCCGCCTTTTCCGGAAAGCCAAGAATAGGAGCGCTGACCAAGAGCATTACGACCTCCTCATGTTGGCGTGGTCGAGCGTTCAGCCCTCAAGCGGCCGCTGCCGAGACCTCGATCGATGCGGACTGCTCTTCCCAGGCAATGGTTTGTGCGTTTTGAAAATCTTCAACGCGTCCGATATCCAGCCAAAGCCCGTCATGTTTGTAGACGTGCACATTCGTGCCGTTTTGCATCATCTGCAGCATGAGATCGTCGAATCCGAAGGCGATGCCGTCAGGTATAAAACGAAAAACGTCTGGATTCATGCAATATATTCCCATGCTTACCAGATGGGATAGCGTCGGTTTTTCACGAAATACTTGAACGGTATTGTCGACCTCGTCGATGACGCCGAAGTCCATCTTGATGACGCGGGATGCGGTGGCTATGGTGACTGGATCCGTGTGTGTGCGGTGTGATGCCACAAACCGGCTGAGACTGAGATCGGTAAGTACGTCCCCATTGAGAACAATGAACGGCTCGTCCAGTTCCTCCCTGATCAGGGAGAGTGGGCCAATGGTGCCGAGAGGTTCCAGTTCCTGGGTGTAGCGTATCCTTAGATTCCACTGGGATCCGTCCCCGCATACGGTGCGGATCAAGTGCCCCAGATAGCCGGTCGTGACGTAGACTTCCTGAATGCCGTTCCGCCGCAGCCACTTCAAAAGCAATTCAAGAACCGGTCGAGCACCGATCGGCATGAGAGGCTTGGGCAATATGGATGTGAAAGGCCGAAGGCGTGTTCCCATTCCACCGCACTGAATGACCGCTTTCATCTCGTCCTCCTATTGATACGACTGTCGCGGTGTGATGGGTCCAACCCACCCGGCCGGAAGGCACGCCAGTGTTGGTTTTGCCTCTCCGGAGTGCAGCGATGGTAAGTGGCGCTTGAGAAGGCGTCGTCGTGCATTTGAATGGCACTTTCCCGGCCTTTTGATTCAATATTCCAGTTGGCAGCGCATGGGCGCGGCAGGGCGATCAGAGCTGGGAACTGTTCACATGTCCGGCGCCGGCAACGACCTTCTCGGAAGGGCATCGCTACCGTTCGTACGAAAAAAACACTTCAACATCTGGCCCTGAAATGTGTGCGATTGTAAGCTATATTAGAAGGTTGAAATGTGCCGATGGGCGGCGGCGAGCGTCGACATACGGGGGATCAGCGGGCGGCTGATCTGTGTTGGGTCACCGCACAGTCCATCCAAAGGGAGGTTTCGGCAGCTAGGGACACATGCGGGCTGCCAAAAGGTGGGTGGTTCATGTATCGTATTATCATCGCCGATGATCACGGCTTGTATCGTCGTGGGCTGCGACTGGCTTTGATGGCCGGCATTCCAGACTTGGAAATATTCGAAGCGGCGTGTTTTGATACCGTCATAAGCCTGCTTGAAGATCAGGCGCCTGTTGATCTCGCCATCATCGACCTGAACATGCCGGGACTGTCCGGTCAGGACGACCTTCGCGACGTCTTACCGGCTCATCCCGACACACGGTTTGCAATTGTCTCAGGGACCGATTCACGCGCCGAGATTCTAACTGCCCTCTCGATTGGACTTCATGGCTATATCGTAAAGTCCCAAACGGACGAGGAGGTGGTCCTGGCGGTGAACGAAATCCTGGCTGGCCGCATTTACGTTCCGGCACTTCTTTCACAAAGGTCCAAGGAGTCGGTGCGCCTTCCATCCGAGGCTCCCACGCAAATGCCCCACAGGACCATCAGCGTCAACAATCTGGGCAGGCTTACGTCCAGACAGAAGGAAGTCCTCAGGTTGATGGCTGAAGGTTACTCGAACAAAGAGATTGCCCGCTCTCTTGAAATTGCAGAAGCGACGACGAAGATTCATGCGGCTGCCGTCCTGCGCGAACTTGGGGCACGAAACCGGACGGAAGCCGCGGTTTTGCTGAAGACATGGGCCGCCAGGGACATCAACTAGCGCCGATTGCTTTTGGCGGCAGCCGGACCGAATATTTCAGTCCGTGATCCAGCATCTCAAGCTTGGAAGAGTGGCCCACGATAGGCTCACCGCCGGCTCCGATAATCAACGACCCAAAACCACGCCGAGCCGAGGTGGAGACCCGGCGCTCTCCCGATTCCGACCATTCAAACACTATGTCGGCGCCGGGCTCCTGGGCCACGAATTGCCACACGACCTTGATCCGTCCTGCCGGAGTGCCGAGAGCCCCATGCTTCACGGAATTGGTCGTAAGCTCGTGAACGATCATTGCGAAGCTCTCAGCCGAACCCTCAGCCATTTTTATTTCGGGTCCACTGATCGAAATGTCATGCGTCCCCATATAGGGCTGCAATTCCTGAACGATGAGGTCACGCAGGGAAGCCGACAGGCTGCCATCGCGTGAAAGAAGCAGATGCGTCGCCTGGAGTGCGCCGATCTTTTCGATCAGTGTCTGCTTATAGCTGGCGATATCATTGTCGGGGGCACCAACCATATTCACAAGCGCCGTGATCACCGGAAACAGATTGTTGAGCCTATGGCGCTGTTCAAGCATGGCCCGCTCTCGCTTCTTCGCCGCAGCCCGCAGCAGAATGGTTATGCGCCGATCGGTGAGATCCGCGGCGACTCCTATTCGCTGTGCACGACCGTCGCGCAATTCGTCCCGTCCCCGAAGAGCAATCCAGCGGATATGTCCGCCAGTTCGCCTGATGCGGATCTCAGCGTCATAGTCGGCGCCTGATGCAAGCTCTCCCGGGGCCATCAGATTAGGCAAGTCGGCCGGGTGAACGACCGCAGTCAATTCCTGCAATGGACGGCTCGGCGCGGGTGCCAGCCCCATCATTTCCCAGAACGCGGCTGAGCCCTTCACGGACCCGCTCTCGAAATCTATGCGCCATGTTCCCAACCGGCTTGACGATAGCGCCAGGTCCAACCATTCCTTCTGAGCCCGGAGTGCCTCGCGGGCGGTTCGCTCTCCCGATATGTCGTCCACCACTACAAAAATGCTTTGAGGGAGAGCATCGGCTGGCACGGCCAAAGACAGGGCCAATCT
>NZ_RZQE01001030.1:0-541 GCF_004022955.1 Mesorhizobium sp. M7A.F.Ca.US.002.01.1.1
ATCATGGGCATCGGCCCGGTGCCGGCGACGCAAAAACTCTGCGCGCGGCTTGGCCTGACGCCAAAACAGTTCGACGTCATCGAGCTCAACGAAGCCTTTGCCTCGCAAGGCATCGCCGTGCTGCGCCAGCTCGGCATTGCCGAGGACGCCGAACACGTCAACCCGAATGGCGGCGCCATCGCGCTCGGCCATCCCCTGGGCATGTCGGGCGCCCGCATATCCGGCACGGCGGCGCTGGAGCTTCGCGAGCGCGGCGGCCGGTATGCGCTTGCTACCATGTGCATCGGCGTCGGCCAGGGCATCGCGATCGCGCTGGAACGGGTCTGATCGGCAAGTCTCTCCGGCTGACTTCGAGAATCCGGTGCGGTCAAATTTGACCACGTGGACAAAAGTCCGGACCCGTTCCATAGTTCCTCGTCTGATTTTTAGAACAGCCGGCTCGACACGGCTGTCGAACAGAGGGGAATACAATGGAAAACCGAAAGAACAGATTTCAATCCGCACGCGAAGGGCTTTCGCGGCGCAATGTGCTGGAGTTGGG
>NZ_RZQE01001031.1:0-539 GCF_004022955.1 Mesorhizobium sp. M7A.F.Ca.US.002.01.1.1
ACAGGGATAGGACCCTTGCAGGCGCAGATCGAATTCCGCGATACCGTATTTCTTGAAGATGTCCTTGACGATGTCGAGGACGCTCTTGTTCTGGAAAATACGGCAATCGGTGGTGTTGCCGAGAAACCAGAGCCACGGCCTGATGACCGCCTCATAGTAGGCCAGCCGATCTTCCAGCCGGGTGAGCCGGAACTCGGAGACGATGCCGCTGAACCAGCGTTTCGGATCAGATTCAGCTTCGATCGAGAGCGGCCCGCCCAGCATCTTCAACGGATCGATATCGGAGTCGGTGCTCACGAATCCGACCGTATAGGCAAAACAACGGCTGATCTCATCGCGTCCGACAAGATGCGTGAAGGTCAACAGCTCGGAGCCAACCGGTGTCCGGACAACGGTGGCACGTTCATTGGGCATGGGTCGAGCCCCCTCCTGGACGCGGCCGCCAATGTGATGGATTTGAAGTTCCCGCTATATTAACAGCATTCCGTTCAGGAACTTCTTAAATCCGCCACGCCAGGCCATGTTGAGCCTACCACATG
>NZ_RZQE01001032.1:0-536 GCF_004022955.1 Mesorhizobium sp. M7A.F.Ca.US.002.01.1.1
GCGAAAGACCGAGCCTTGCGTCGAGCCAGGGCTTCACCGTGTGTCGGTCCGACGAGACGACATCCACCGGGCTCATCGCCAACAGGCTGCGCTGGTGGCCGCTGGCTACCCCTGCGGCAAAGCCATCGGCTACGCCAGGCTGCATCGCCCATTGCGTTGCACCGCTGGCCAGCACCGCGCTGAGCATGATAGACGCCGCCATGGCGCGCCAATCGAATGAGCCGAAGTTGCGCGCCGACCACCCCGTTCGATTTGCCTTCGCTGGTGCCGTCGGCGCTTTGGGGCGCAGTACCTCGACATTGCCGGCAGCAGCCATGGCTGCGATGCGCGCGCTGAAGGCGTCGCTTACTTGCGGCTTCGGAAGTCCGGCCACAGCGCCTTGCAAGGCCATGACGCGGGCATGTTCGGCCGCCAGCTTGGGGTCGGCGGCTATGCGCCGCTCAACGGCTATGGCCGCGGCGGCGTCAAGCTCGCCATCGACCAGCGCGTGCAGCATCAGGTTCATGCCTGCGGCATCCTCGGGCAATCCGTCGTTG
>NZ_RZQE01001033.1:0-533 GCF_004022955.1 Mesorhizobium sp. M7A.F.Ca.US.002.01.1.1
GGGTGAGCTGGTGATCGGCCGCAGCGCGGACGCGGGTTGGCAGATCAACGATCCCGACATGTTCGTTTCAAGGGCACATTGCAAGATCTCTGGCGGGCGAGATGGATATTTCGTCACCGACACGTCGAGCAGCGGATTGTTCATAAACGACTCCGACAGCCCGCTCGGTGCCGGCAAGTCGACGCGCCTTCAAAGTGGCATGCGGCTGAGATTGGGCGACTACGTCGTCCATGTCGACCTGCAAACGCCAGCCACTCAAGCACCAGCGGCCGGCCAGCCGGTTTCGGAACGCGCGCCGCCAGCATCCCGGGCCCCGGTGAGCATCGGTCGCGATGACTTCTTTTCCGCCAAGGTCGAAGAAGAGCCGCGACGGCCACGTCCGGCCGATCTGCCGAACCCTTTCGAGCAGCCGGTTGCGGGTGCATTCGAACGTGCCAACTCCGACCAGCGCCACTCGGCCGCTTTCGATGACCCGTTCAGCCTCGATCCGGTTTCGACGCCGGCGTCGAAAAATCCCGCCCCTTATCGCGAAC
>NZ_RZQE01001034.1:0-532 GCF_004022955.1 Mesorhizobium sp. M7A.F.Ca.US.002.01.1.1
ATCATACAGACCGCGAGCGGGGATTTCCCACTCCGGCACCAGGTGCGCCGGCATGATGCCGGCTTTCACCACGGGTGCCAGGCGGGCTGGAACGGTGCTGGCATCGGCCAGCTGGCCGATGATGATGAAGGTCACGGCCGCGTCGGTGATCGCGGGCTGATTCCAGGCGATCGGACGCAGCCGGGCCTTGGCTTCCGGCGAGCGTACGGCGATGAAACGCCAGTTCTGCAGGTGGAAGGAGGTTGGCGCGGACGTGCCGATACGCACCAGGTCGCGGATCTGGTCGTCGCTCAAGGTGGCAGCAGGGTCGTAGTACTTGGCGGCACTGCGGCTCAGGATCGTTTCGATGACGGCGTTCGTGGCGAAAGCGTTTTCGCTCTTCCCGGTCTCCCCGAAGATCTCGGCGGCTACGCGGGTTGCGGGTCCGGTGGTGGCGATGCAGTTCATTGGATGGCTCCCTTATCAAGTGATTGCGGAGCCCAATTTACGAGGACGAGTGATTATTTCGAGACTGATTCAGCTCAGTATGATG
>NZ_RZQE01001035.1:0-531 GCF_004022955.1 Mesorhizobium sp. M7A.F.Ca.US.002.01.1.1
GTTCGACACGCCGCAGGATGCGGTGAAGTCGATCCTCGCTGGCCTCGACAAGGCGATCTCGGGATCGTCCGATGATGCCGATTTGATGACAAGGGCACGCGCCTTCGCCCGCGTCGCCATCGACGGGCTTCTGGCCCGCAAGGGCCGCTTCGACGGCATCGGCCCGTTCGAGAACGCCCATATCCGCATCGATGCCGACGATTTCACTCTCGATGGTTTCGACGTCGCGCCGGGCAAGCGCTCAAAACCGCTGGTGATGACCTTCAAGAAGCCGGAAGAGGTCGTCGGCAACCACATCGCCAAATACCAGTCGGTCAAGCTCGCCAAGATGCTGATGGCCTATGATTTCGAGCGCGAACTCAATCCGTTCGTCGAGCTCGGCGGCTTCCTGTTCACCTTCATCGGCGACGGCGCCCCCGGCACTGGCAAGACGACGCTGATCCAGATGATCGCCGGCCTCGTCAACGGCTATTGCCAGGTCGCCGGCTATCCCTTCGCCTACGAGAATTTCGGCGTCGACCAGATCTCGTC
>NZ_RZQE01001036.1:0-524 GCF_004022955.1 Mesorhizobium sp. M7A.F.Ca.US.002.01.1.1
CTCATCGACGGCGCTTACCACGATGTCGACTCCAGCGTTCTGGCCTTCGAAATCGCCGGCCGCGCCTGCTTCCGTGAAGCAGCACCCAAGCTTGGCGTGCAGCTGCTCGAGCCGATCATGAAGGTCGAAGTCGTGACGCCGGAAGACTATGTCGGCAGCGTCATCGGCGATCTGAACGGTCGTCGTGGCCAGATCCAGGGTCAGGAAGCACGTGGTGTCGCCGTGGTCATCAACGCGATGGTGCCGCTCGCCAACATGTTCAAGTATGTCGACAACCTGCGCTCGATGAGCCAGGGCCGTGCGGCCTACACGATGCAGTTCGATCACTACGAGCCGGTCCCGACCGCAGTGGCCCAGGAAGTCCAGAAGAAATACGCGTAAGGGTTCCTTAGCCATCGACGTCGCGTCTCTTGCGCGGTGCCGGATCTGAAGAGCGAATAACAATTTCCCCCAAGCGGGTAGAATAGACGGAGAACGATTATGGCCAAAGGTAAATTCGAGCGTAACAAGCCTCACGTGAACAT
>NZ_RZQE01001037.1:0-520 GCF_004022955.1 Mesorhizobium sp. M7A.F.Ca.US.002.01.1.1
AGTTTGCATAGCGAGGGGACACATCACGGAGATTCAAATGACACGCCGACCAAAGATTTTGGCCAGCACCGCACTCGGGTTGCTCATCGCCTCGGTGCCGTTAGGGGCGCCGCTCAGCGCAGCATTCAGCGCTGGACGGTTCGCCGAATCCGCAACGCCGATTTTTATCAAGTTGAAATGTAAGGAGGGCGAGTCCGCCGAAGCCTGCGCGTTAAGGCAACAGGCTCCGTCCGAAAACGCTGCTCCACCTCCAGCGACCGAACCACAGCCTACTCCAAAACCGCAGGAGCAGCCAAAAGAGGCAGCTCCGGCGTCTGAGTCAACTCCCGTTCCAGAATCCACGCCACCGGCTGAACTGTCGACGAAGAAACAGCCCGCTCCAACAGCCGAGCCTGCGCCCAACAAGGCTCCCGACGAACCGGCAGGCAAGCAAGTCCAGCCGCCCGCAGACAAGGCGCCTTTGCCCACCCCGGCTCCCCAAGCGCCCGCTGCGACCGATCAGCCTGCGCCTGTACAGGGC
>NZ_RZQE01001038.1:0-519 GCF_004022955.1 Mesorhizobium sp. M7A.F.Ca.US.002.01.1.1
CTGGATACGGTCTGATGTCTTGATGTTGTTGGCGTTGAGGACGAGCTGGATGATGTTGCCGAGCACGCCGCCCTCGGTGTCGATCTTCGAAGAGACAACCACCTGGGCATTGGCGGAAGCCACCGTGATGCCGAGCGCCAATGCCGCGCCGGCCAGAAACTTGACTGAAAACATTGTGGAACCCCTAGCTATGAACCGAAACGCGATGACCGCATATGAGCATGGCTTCAACGGCCAGTCGGGGCACACGGTTTCATAACAAGGGGGATCGGCGCAATATTTTTGTTCGGAAGGCCGATTTTGAGGCGACGCTGGCGATCTGCTGCCATCTGGCGGATAATGCCATAGAGTGCGGGTGGCAAACACGGAGAGCGTGTCATGGCCATACACAAAGTCGGCTACCTCATCGGAAGTCTTGCCCGGGAATCCATCAACCGCAAGCTCGCGAAGGCGCTCGTTCAACTGGCTCCTCCGGAACTTGAAATGACGGAAATCGCCTTCAGGGATCTGCCTCTTTAC
>NZ_RZQE01001039.1:0-515 GCF_004022955.1 Mesorhizobium sp. M7A.F.Ca.US.002.01.1.1
TCCTCAGGCCGCGCCCGCAATGTCGCACGGCCGGTGCTCGATCTTCTCTTCAGGGGTGGCAAGGACGGCCGCATTCCAATCTTCGCGATCACAGGGACAAACGGCAAGTCGACCACCGCCAGAATGCTCTCGCACATTCTTCAGGCGAATGGTGCAACGGTCGGGCTCACCTCGACCACCGGCGTCTACCTGAACGGCGAGCGGATCATGACAGGCGATTGCTCGGGTCCGCAAAGCGCCAGGATCGTGCTTCGCGAGCCAGGTGTCGATGTCGCCGTGCTGGAATGTGCACGCGGCGGCATCCTGCGCGAAGGCCTTGCATTCGACGCATGCGACATTGGCGCGGTGCTGAACGTCCATGGCGATCATCTGGGGCTGAGAGGCATCGACACTATCGACGACCTGGCGGAAGTGAAGTCGGTGGTCGTCGAGTCTGTCCGCCGCGGCGGGTGGAGCATCCTCAACGCCGACGACATTCACACCTCCGCGATGTCGCGCGAAGCAGGGGGCAGGAT
>NZ_RZQE01000103.1:0-15621 GCF_004022955.1 Mesorhizobium sp. M7A.F.Ca.US.002.01.1.1
CGGCTGGGTCGAGCTGACGGCGACCATGGCCGTGGTGCTGGTCGCCATCGATCTCGCCTGGGTGCTCGCCGCATCACAGGCGCGCAAGCTTTTGAAGAGCAAGCGCGCCATGAAGATCGCCAATCGCATCAGCGCCACGACGATGGCCGGTGCGGCGGCCGCCATAGCGACGCGGTCCTGAGCCGGCGCGTCACATCACTTCAATGATCGGCGCGATCTCGACGCTGAAGGCCGGGTTCATCAGGATCGGCAGTCCTTGGCCTTGGCGACGGCATCGTCGATGTCTTTCGCTTCGACGATCGTGTAGCCGGCGGCCGGATTGCTGCCGCCATTGTTCTCGACCTTGCCGCCGGGCAGCACCATCTTCGACATGCCGACCGGATTGCCGCCGTCGACCACAGCCGAGCCGAGCTTGCCGTACCAGCCGTTCCAGGCGTCCATTGCGGCCTTCCGCTCGGCCTCGTCGGTCGGCATCTTGCCCGAGCCATGATAGACGTAGAGATACTTCGCCATGTTCTCCTCCCTTGGTGAGCGGCATCGAACCGGCATGCGGTCATGCCGCCTGCCGATCATCGGACCAAACCGGCAAACAAGCAACGAGAATGCGACACTGCTAATATAACGCCCCGGTCTGGATCCTGCCGCAATCCGTCACCTTGCCATGGCGTGGTATTCGTCGTTCGGCCGCATATCGATTGCCGCGGCCACGCGGTTCGACATGTTGAAGAAGGCAGCGGTCGAGGCGATGTCCCAGATGTCGCGATCGGTGAAGCCGGCCTGACGCAGCGCGCCCCGGTCGGCCTCGACGATCTTGGCCGGCTCTTGCGTCAGCTTGACGGCGAATTCGAGCATTGCCGTCTGCCTGGGCGAAAGATCGGCGGCGCGGAAATTCATCACCATCATTTCGCCGAGCGCCGGATCGCCGGAGAGCTGGCGCACCGCCGCGCCGTGCGCGGTCAGGCAATAGTAGCAATGATTGATCGAGGAGACGGCGACCGCGATCATTTCGCGCTCCAGCTTCGACAGGCCGGACTCACCCAGCATCAAATCGTTGTACATGTCGGTGAAGGCGCGCAGCTTCTTGTCGTCGAAGGCATAGGCCCTGAGCACGTTGGGGACGAGGCCGAGCTTCTCCTCGCATTTGGCGAAATAGGTTTTTGTCGCCTCGCTCAGCTCTCCCTGGCCAAGATCAAGCGCGCTGATTTTGCCGGTCATGGGTCATTTCTCCTCGTTGCGCGGCATCTTGTCGCCAAATTCCGATAATTCTTGGCAAGCCGTCAAACCTTTGTCGCCAAACAGCGGTCATCTGCTACCATAGTCGTAAAAGCATTCGACGGGAGGGACGTGCGTCATGGCCAGCGTGAAATCCGCGAGCAAGCCGAAGAAAAAAGCCACGGCAGCGCTTAAAGCGGAGGAAAGGCCAGCCAGGCTTGCAGACTATCTGCTCGCCCGCGCGCCAGCTGAAGACATTGCTCCCTACGATGTGGCCGACCTGGAGCGGGCTGCCGATCTCGCCGGCCAGGCAGTCGCCACTCACAGGAAAGGCGAGTGCGTCGTCGCCGTCGATGCCGATTCGGGCGTTGTGCGAGACGGCCGCCCGATGACGGTTGTCACGGTCGTCAACGACAACATGCCGTTCCTGTTCGATTCCATCCTCGGCGAGATCACCGAGACATCGGGCGAACCGACCCTGGTCACCCATCCGGTTATCGTCGTGCGCCACGGCAAGGGCGGCGTGGAAGAAATCCTCGGCGACGGCAATTTCGCCAAGGACGATGGCAGCCACGACCGGCTGAGCGTCATCCATGTCCACATCCCGCGGCTGACATCCGAGCAGGCGAGCGGATTGAGCGAGCGGCTGCGCAAGATCCTTGGCCAGGTTCATGCCGCCGTTCACGACTGGAGGCCAATGCTGGCCCGCCTCGATCAGGCGATCTCGGAATTCCGCTATACGGCCGTGCCGCTCGACAAGAAGAGCGTTGCCGAGGCTCTCGCCTTCCTGGAGTGGCTGCGCGACGACAATTTCACCTTCCTTGGCATGCGCGAGTTCAAATACACCGGCGGCGAGGAAAGCGGCACGCTGGAGCGCGCTGAAAAGCCTGGCCTCGGCATCCTGTCCGATCCCGACGTGCTGGTGCTCAGGCGCGGCACCGAAGCGGTAACGACGACGCCGGAGATCCGCGCCTTCCTGCATGGGCCGGAGCCGCTGATCGTCACCAAGGCCAATGCCAAGTCGTCCGTGCACCGCCGCATCTATCTCGATTACATCGGCATCAAGACCTACACCGCCAAGGGTACGCTCGCGGGCGAATTGCGCATCGTCGGCCTGTTCACCTCGACCGCCTACACGCGCTCGGTGATGAAGATCCCGTATCTGAGGTCAAAAGCCGAAACCATCATCGCCAAGTCCGGCTTCGACCGGCACGATCATTCCGGCAAAGCGCTGATCAACGTGCTGGAAAGCTATCCGCGCGACGAGCTGTTCCAAGTGCCGGTGCCGATCCTGCGCAAACATGCCGCCGCCATTCTGGGCCTGGTCGAGCGGCCACGCGTGCGGGCGCTGGTGCGCGCCGACCAATTCGACCGTTTCGTCTCAATCCTCGTCTTCGTGCCGCGCGACCGTTACGACAGCGTCGTGCGCGAGAAGATTGGCTCCTATCTGAAAACCGTATTCGAAGGCCGGCTGTCGGCCTACTACCCGGCCTTTCCCGAGGGCGGGCTGGCGCGCGTGCACTTCATCATCGGCCGCTCCGGCGGCAAGACGCCGAAGGTCGAGCAAGCGACGATAGAGGCGGCGATCCGCGACATCGTGCGTACCTGGGAGGACGCCCTTTCCGATGCGGCCGAGGCCAGTGGCGGCGACCAGGCTTTGAAGGCGATTGCCGCGCGGCTGCCGGAAAGCTACCGCGATTCGTTCAGCGCGGCGGTGGCGCTGGCCGATGCCAGGCGCATTGCCAAGATCAGCGCCGGCAATCCGATCGCCATCGATTATTATCGCCATGCCGAGCAGAAACCGCACCAGGCATCACTGAAAATCTATCATCATGGCAGCCCGGTGGCGCTGTCGCGCCGGGTGCCGGTGCTGGAAAACATCGGCTTCCGCGTCATCAGCGAGCGCACTTTCGAGGTCGGCGACGACCAGGTCGGCACGATCAATAGTGATCGGCCCGGCTTAGTCTTTATTCATGACATGGAGCTTGAGAACAGCTACGGCCAGCCGATCGACCTGACCGATGGCGGCGCGCTGTTCGAAGATGCGTTCCTCTCCGTCTGGCGCGGCGACGTCGACAATGACGGCTATAACGGCCTCGCCCAGACCGCCGGCCTGTGGTCTGGCGAGATCACCATCCTGCGCGCCTATGGCCGTTATCTGCAGCAGGTCGGCATTCCGCAAAGCCAGGATTTCATCGCCGCCGCGCTCAACCGCTATCCCGACATAGCGCGTGGCCTGCATGCGCTGTTCATCGCCCGGCTTGGCCCGACAGCGGAGACCGAAGGCGTGGTGGCCGCAAAGCACCTCAAGGCCAAGATCAAGGATGCGCTGGAGGATGTGCCGAACATCGACGACGACACCATCATCCGGCGCTACCTCAATCTGATCGAAGCCACGCTGCGCACCAATCATTTCGTTGCCGATACGAAAGAAAAGGGCCAGTCGCTGGCGATCAAGCTGGACTCGCACGCGGTCGAGGGCTTGCCGGCGCCGCGGCCGTGGCGGGAGATCTTCGTCTACGGCTCCGAGGTCGAAGGTCTGCATCTGCGCTTCGGTCCGGTGGCGCGCGGTGGCTTGCGCTGGTCCGACCGCGCCCAGGACTACCGCACCGAGGTGCTCGGCCTGGTCAAGGCACAGCAGGTCAAGAATGCCGTCATCGTGCCGGTGGGCGCCAAGGGGGGCTTCTATCCGAAGAAGCTGCCGATGAGCGCCGGCCGCGACGCGATCTTCGAGGCCGGTACTTCGGCCTACAAGAACTTCGTCTCCAGCCTGCTGTCGATCACCGACAATATCGGCCTCGACGGCGTCATCCCGCCGGCCGGCGTTATCAGACGCGACCCGGACGATCCGTATTTCGTCGTTGCCGCCGACAAGGGCACGGCGACCTTCTCCGATACCGCTAACGCGATCTCGGAGAAGCACGGCTTCTGGCTCGACGACGCCTTCGCCAGCGGCGGCTCGGCCGGCTATGACCACAAGAAGATGGGCATCACCGCCAAGGGCGCCTGGGAAGCGGTCAAGCGGCATTTCCGCGAGATCAACCGCGACATCCAGACCTCGTCCTTCACCGTCGTTGGGGTCGGCGACATGTCGGGCGACGTGTTCGGCAACGGCATGCTTTTGTCCCCGAAAACCCGGCTGATCGCGGCCTTCGACCATCGCGACATCTTCATCGATCCCGATCCCGACATGGCAGCCTCGATGGCCGAGCGCGAGCGCATGTTCGCGCTGCCGCGTTCGAGCTGGCAGGACTACGACAAGACGAAACTGTCGGAAGGCGGCATCATCGTCTCGCGCAACCAGAAATCGATCACCTTGCCGGCGGCGGCGGCGGCGGCGATCGGCCTGGCCAAGACCACCGCCACGCCGGTCGAGATCATGACCGCCATCCTCAAAGCGCCGGTCGATCTTCTGTGGTTCGGCGGCATCGGCACGTATCTCAGGGCATCGACCGAGACCAATGCCGAGGTCGGCGACCGCGCCAACGATGCCATTCGCATCACCGCGCTCGACGTCCGGGCGAAAGTGATCGGCGAGGGCGCCAATCTCGGCGTCACGCAGCGGGCGCGCATCGAGTTCGGCATGAATGGCGGCCGCTGCAACTCCGACGCCATCGACAATTCGGGCGGCGTCAACTGCTCCGACGTCGAGGTCAACATCAAGATCGCGCTGGCTTCCGCCATGCGCAAGGGGTCGTTGACACGCCCGGCACGCAACAAGCTGCTGGCCGAGATGACCGAGGAGGTCGGCTCGCTGGTGCTGTCCAACAACTACCAGCAGACGCTGGCGCTTTCGATCGCCCGCAAGCGCGGCCTCGCCGACATCGCGCATCAGAGCCGCTTCATGACGGCGCTGGAGGCGCGCGGCCTGCTCGACCGTGCCGTCGAGACGCTGCCGTCGCCGGCAGCGCTGGCCGAGCGTGAAGCGCGTGGCGAACCGCTGACCAGAGCCGAACTCGGCGTGCTGCTCGCCTATGCCAAGATTGTGCTGTTTTCCGACATCGTCGCCAGCGACGTGCCTGATGACGCGCATTTCGACCGGGACCTGATGGGCTATTTTCCCGACCAGATGGCGAAGAAATACGCCGCCGAGATCCATGGCCACAGGCTGCGCCGCGAGATCATCACACGGGTCGTCGCCAACGATCTGGTCAATCGCGGCGGCCCATCCTTCGTCAACCGGCTGCAGGAGGCCACCGGGCGCACCGCCGCCGACGTGGTGCGGACCTTCGCGGTGGTGCGTGACGGTTTTGCCTTGCCGGCGCTCTATCGCGAGATCGACGCGCTCGACAACCAGATCGACGGCCAGGTGCAGCTTGATCTCTATCAGATGGTCAGCCGGCTGATCTATGTGACCAGCGGCTGGTATCTGAAGAACGATGCCGGCACGGCACCCCTCAGCCAGCGCATTGCCGAGTTGCAGGAAGCCCGTAAGGCGCTGGAGCCCAAGCTCGTTTCGCTGCTGCCGGCCTTTTCACGCGAGCGCATCGAGGAGAAGCGGCATGGGCTGTTCAAGGCCGGCGCGCCGGAAAGCTTGGCCGGGCAGCTGGCACTGAGCGAGGTGGCGGAACTCATCCCCGACATCGCGCTGACGGCGCGCACCGCCGGCGCCGATATCGTCGCCGCGGCCAAGGCGTTCTTCGCCGTCAGCGATGCCTTCCGCATTCCGCGTGTCGAGGACGCCGCACGCTCGATCACGCCATCGGACTACTACGATCAGCTGGCGCTTTCGCGCGCCACCGACACGATCGATGCGGCACGGCGCGGCATCGCGGTGGCGGCGCTCACCGGCCACGCCAAGACGGCCGATCCGGTGGCTGCCTGGCTGGACGCCGGCGGCGAGCGGGTGGCGCGCATCCGCGAGCGGCTGCAGGCGTTGACCGAGGGCGGCGACATCACCGTGTCGCGGCTGTCGGTGGCGTCGGGGCTGATGAGCGATCTGACGGGGATGTGAACCGTCGATGATTGCCACACGCATTGTCGGGTGCGTGTGGCGCCTTTTCCAATGTTGTCGGCGCTTGGCGTTCAGCAAGCTCACCAGGAATGTTTGAGGGTGCCGACGATTTTCAGCCGGTCGCCGTAGAATTCGGTCCCGTAATAGCTGGTTGTCAGATACTTCCGGTCGAACAGGTTCGTTGCGTTCAAGGCCAACGTCACGTCCTTGGTCATCTTGTAGCTAATCGCCGCATCCACCAGTGCGTAGCCGCCAATCGAAATGGTGTTCGCGTCATCCCCGTAGGTTTGTCCGATATAGCGCACGCCACCGCCGATGGTCAGGTCGCCACGCGGTCCTTCCTCGGGAAGCGTGTAGTCGACCCAGGCTGACGCCAGGTGGCGAGGAACGCGCTGCGGCCGATTGCCGGCATTCCCGCCAATGCCGTCTTCCAGGATCTCGGCATCCCAGTAGGAATAGGCAAGCGTCAGGTTCAGGTTTTCCGCGATGGCGGCCTTGCCCTCGAGTTCGATGCCGCGGACGCCAACCTTGCCGATCTGCTGCTGGACAACAGGCGTGACATAGGTCGGAACATTGGTTTGGGTAAGGTCGAAGACCGCGGCTGTGAACAGGCCGTCGAAGCCGTCGGGCTTGTACTTGATGCCTGCCTCATACTGTTTGCCCTCCTGAGGCTTCAACGAGCCCGAGACCGCATACCCGTTGGCGCTTGGCGACACGAGCGGCTGGAAGCTTTCCGAATAGTTGGCGTAGACCGCGAGGTTCGGGGTGAATTTGTAGGTCAGGCCGGCGCGCTTGGTGAAGGCCGATGCGGTGTCGTCGTCCTGCGTTCCCAGGTCGAGATAATCAGCAGTCGTCTGCACGCGGTCCCAGCGCCCGCCCAGGGTGACGATCCAGCGGTCGTCAAACGTCAATTGCTCCTGGGCATAGACACCGACCGCCTGTTGCTTGACCCGCCAGTTCACGTAGGGGCCGAGGTTGATGCAGGATAGACCGCAATAGGTCGGGTTGTCGATGTCGATGGGACCCGCGGTGCCGAAGAGGATGTTTTCGCGGGTGTTGTCGTTGGCGTAGTCGACGCCGACAAGCGTCTTGCTGTCGACCCGGTCCCAGCCCGTATCGTATTGCAACTGATTGTCGAAGGCATAGCGGTTGGACAGGCCGCCGACGGAAAATGCCGTGCGGTCCGCCGTGGGGTCAAGCGACGCGCCGTAGACCTCGGCGTAGTCGAGGCTCAAATGCGTGTAGCGGGCATTGGAGCGGAAGGTGAGATTCTCGTTGAATTGATGTTCGAACTGGTAGCCGATATCGACCTGCTCGGTGTTGAAGCGGTTGAAATCCGGCTCGCCCAGGAAGGTGCCGATGTCGATATTGGCGCCGGCGGGGGTGCCGCGTGCGCCTGTGCCATCTCGCTTGTAATAGTCAGTCAGGATGGTGAGCGAGGTTCCTTCCTCGGGCTTGATGGTCAACGCGGGTGCGATGTAAAGCCGGTCGTCGTTGGAATAATCCCATCCTTGATCGCTATCCTTGGCCAGCCCGGTAAGCCGATAGGTCCACACGCCATCGGCGTCGATCGGCCCGCCAAAATCAACGCCAATCTCCTTGGTGCCGTCGCCATAGGACGTGTAAATCTCCCCCTGCTTCTGGTCCAGCGGCCGCTTGGTAATGGCGTTCACCAATCCGCCAGGGCCGTTGAGACCAAAAAGCGTCGATGTCGATCCCTTCAGGACCTCCACGCGCTGAAGTCCGTAAGGTTCGAGACGGCTGGCCGTGAACCAGGCTGGGATGCGCGCCGTCAGGCCGTCGCGATAGGTACCGAGCGATGTCTGGTCGAAACCGCGGATGCGAATATAGTCGTATCGGTCATCGTTGCCGAACTCGTCGGTGAGGACGCTGGATGTGTAGGCCACGGCCTGCTGGAGGCTTTCGATATGGCGCGCCTCCAGTTCCTTTTGGGTTACAACTGAAACCGAGGCGGGAACGTCGACGATCGGCGTATCGGTCTTGGTGGCGGTCGCCGTATCCTTGGCGACGATCGTTTGATCGGGCCCGCCAACGCGGTCCGACTTGCCGGTGACGACGATCGTTTCCAGTTGAGTTGCATCGTCCGGCGAAACGTCCTGGGCCCGGCCGGTCCCCACCATTCCAAAAGATGCCGCTATCAAGGCACTGCTCGCAATCAATCGCCTTGCCTGAATGCGCAGCAATGCCTGTCGACCAATCGTCATCTCTTATTCCCTGTCAGACCAATTTCGAGCAGTTCGGCCGGTCACCGTTCCGGCCCTGCGCGAGCGCAATTAGTCAAAGCGGACAAAAAGAGTCAACTTAATAATCAAGAGATCCACGCCGGCGACAATCGTTGCGAAGCAGGGGGTGGAGGACGGCGCCGGACCTACGGTCCGGCTTCCCCCACGAGAAAAATACGGGCTTGGTTCGCGTAGCGGACGAAAGCCGGTTGCATGGCTTTCGAACAGTGAACGCCCGGCAACGTCAAGGGTACGGCACCGAGCTTCGTTCATTGCATGAGCGCATGAAACATGCAGACATGGCGCCCGACACGGAACCGGTGCCGAGGGATCATGATGACGGTAGAGACAGTGCAGCGTGCGTCCGGGCGCGGCATCTGGGGATGGATGCTGTTCGACTGGGCGGCGCAGCCGTTCTTCACGGTCGTGACGACCTTCATCTTCGGACCTTACTTCGTCTCGCGCATGGCGAGCGATCCGGAGACCGGCCAGGCGGCCTGGGGCTACGGCATTGCCGCGGCAGGTCTTGTCATCGCCGTGCTGTCGCCCATCCTCGGCTCGATTGCCGACCAGACCGGCCCGCGCAAGCCCTGGATCGCATTCTTTGCCGCGGTCAAGGTCACCTGCCTTTGCATGCTTTGGTTCGCGGCCCCCGGTTCGAACCTTTTCCTGGTCGTGCTGTTCTTTTCGCTGGCGTCGGTCGCGGCCGAGTTTTCGACCGTGTTCAACGATTCGATGATGCCGCGCCTGGTGCCGAAGAGCGAGATCGGCCGAATCTCCAACATGGCCTGGGGCCTTGGTTATCTCGGCGGCATGATCGCGCTGATCTTCGTCGTCGCTTGCTTGGCCGGTTCGCCGGAGACCGGCAAGACGATCATCGGCACCGACCCGCTCTTTGGGCTCGACCCGAAGCTCGGCGAGGACGCGCGCGCAACCGGGCCTTTGTCAGCCGGCTGGTACTTCCTGTTCATCCTGCCGATGTTCTTTTTCACCCCCGATGCCATCAAGGGCCTGCCGATCGGCCCTGCGGTGCGAGAGGGGTTGGCGGAGCTGAAAGTGACGCTGGGCGAGGTGCGCAAGCGCAGCGGCATCTTCCGCTTCCTGGTCGCCCGCATGATCTATCAGGACGGTGTCAATGCGGTGCTGGCGCTGGGGGGCACTTTCGCAGCAGCGATGTTCCACTGGTCGATCACCGAAATCGGTATTTTCGGCATCATTCTCAACGTCGTCGCCATCTTCGGCTGCCTGGTTGCGGCCCGTCTCGACACGGCGCTTGGCTCAAAAACCATCGTCATGATCTCGCTGGTCCTGCTCAGCATCGCCACGATCGGCATCGTCTCGACCGGACCGGGCTATACTTTGTTCGGCCTCTGGATGATGCCTGGACCGGACAGTGGCGGCCTGTTCGGCACCGCAGCGGAAAAGGCCTACATCTTCTTCGGCCTGTTGATCGGTGTGGCTTTCGGGCCGGTGCAGGCGTCGTCGCGATCCTACATGGCGCGCAGCGTCACGGCGGCAGAATCCGGCCGCTATTTCGGCATTTATGCGCTGGCCGGACGGGCGACCAGTTTCCTGGCGCCGTTCATGGTCGCGTCCGTCACCTTGGCCAGCGGCTCGGCACGGCTCGGCATGGCGGTGATCGTGCTGTTCCTCGGGATCGGCATAGCGATCCTGGTCAAGACGCCCTATCCGGCGGACCGGCCGGCGGAGTGAGTTCTTTCTTCCTTCTCCCCTGTGGGGTGAGCGGCCGGTTCGCGAAGCGAATTCATCATGCCAGGGGCACGATGAAAGGCTGGCGAACGCCGGGACGCTGCGGAGCAGCGGGGACCCGGCAGGGCGGATCGTCCACCGCCCGGCCCTTCGCGGGCTCAGGGCGTTCGAAGCTCGAAAAGCCAAGCAATTGGCTTTTCGTTTGCTGCGCGAACCGCTTCTCACCCCGCAAGGAGAGAAGGAAGAAGTGCGTCAATGCCTGAAATGCCGGACGCCCGTAAACACCATGGCGATGCCGTGCTCGTCGGCAGCGGCGATGACGTCCTTGTCGTTCATCGAGCCACCCGGCTGGATAACGGCAGTGGCGCCGGCGGCGATCGCCGACAGCAATCCGTCGGCGAAGGGGAAGAAGGCGTCGGAGGCGACGACCGAGCCCTTGGTCAGCGGTTCGGCAAGGCCGGCGGCCTCGGCGGCGTCGAGTGCCTTGCGGGCAGCGATGCGTGAGGAGTCGACCCGGCTCATCTGGCCGGCGCCGATGCCGACGGTGGCGCCGTCCCTGACGTAGACGATGGCGTTGGACTTGACGTGCTTGGCGATGCGGAAGGCGAATTTCAGGTCGACCATTTCGACCGGCGTCGGCGCCCTCTTGGTCACCACTTTCAGTTCGAGGTCGTCGACGACAGCGTTGTCCCGGCCCTGGATGAGCAGACCGCCGGCGACGGATTTGACCGTCGTGCCCGGCGTGCGCGGATCCGGCAGCCCACCGGTGACCAGCAGGCGCAAATTCTTCTTCGCCGCGACGATGGCCGCTGCCTCGTCAGTGGCGCCGGGCGCTATGATGACTTCGGTGAAGGTTTTTACGATCTCTTCCGCCGCCTCGGCGTCGAGGGTGCGGTTGACCGCGACGATGCCGCCGAAGGCCGAAACCGGGTCGCAGGCGAGCGCCTTGGCGTAGGCGGCTTTCAGCGAGGTGCCTTCGGCAACGCCGCACGGGTTGGCGTGCTTGATGATGGCGACGGCGGCGGAACGCGCCGGATCGAACTCGCCGACCAGCTCGAAGGCGGCGTCGGTGTCGTTGATGTTGTTGTAGGACAGCTGCTTGCCCTGCAACTGACGCGCCGTGGCGACGCCCGGCCGCTTGTCGCCATTGATATAGAAGCCGGCGCTCTGATGCGGGTTCTCGCCATAGCGCATCACCTCGACCAGCCTGCCGCCAAAGGCACGCCACGTCGGGTGTTCGATCTCGAGCGCTTCGGCGAACCAGCCGGAGATCGCCGCGTCATAGCTGGCGGTGCGGGCGAAGGCCTTGGCGGCCAGCTTCTTGCGGAAATCCAGCGACAGCGAGCCGATGTTCATCTCCAGCGCGTTCAGCACCGAGGCATAGTCGCCGGGATCGGTGACGATGGCGACATAGGCGTGGTTCTTGGCCGAGGCGCGGATCATGGCCGGGCCGCCAATGTCGATGTTCTCGACGATCGATGCGTAGTCGGCGCCGGAGCGGCGGACCTCCTCGAACGGATAGAGATTGGAGACGACGAGATCGATCGGCTCGATGCCGTATTTGCGCATTGCCGCTGAATGCTCCGGATCGTCGCGCACGCCAAGCAGCGCGCCATGCACGCCGGGATGCAAGGTCTTGACGCGGCCATCCATGATCTCGGGAAAGCCGGTGAGCTCGGAGACGTCGCGCACCGGAAGGCCCGCGTCAGCGATCGCCTTTGCCGTGCCGCCGGTCGAGACCAGCTCGACGCCTGCGGCTGCCAGCGCCTTGGCGAAATCGATGAGGCCAGTTTTGTCGAAAACGGAGAGCAGGGCGCGACGCACGGGAACCAGGTCTGGTGCGGGAATGTTCTTGGCGGCGACGGCCATGGGCTGGCGGCCTTTCACGACTGGTGTGGTGGGTGCCCGGCCCGTAGCACATGCCGCCCGGAAATCAAACCAGCGGTCAGGTGGGTCAGTTGTTTTCCGGGTAGCCGGCGATGCTGGTGCGGGTCAGCTGCCAGTGGACTTCGGCGATTTCCGAGGCCTTGAAGGCAAGCACGATCTGGCGGCTGCGGCGCGGGCCGCCAAGGCCGGCGAAATAGATCGATTCCTCGACCTCCGGCACGACTTCGGCCGATGTGAACACCCAGGTGTCGGCCTGATCGGCAGCCAGCACCAGGCGGTCATGCTCGTCCTGCAAAAGGTTGACATCGGGATGAACGTGGAAGCGGACGGTGACGAAGTCGCGGCCATTGTTGCGGATCGCGGCACTGCCGGGGCGCTGGAAGCGGTCCCGGCCGGCCAGCACATTGCCGTTCGACGACAGCTTCAGTTCGCGCTCATGCAGGAAACCAAAGCGCGCGACATAGCCGTCATGGCGGGCGATGAAACCCTGAACGCCCTTCTGGTCGGTACGCTTGCACTGCACATGCTGCGGGCCGCCGATCAACGGCGAACCGAGCAGGTCGTTGACGCGCAACGAGTGGCTGAAGCGCGCCGACGAGGTGTCGTTGATGGTGGCGGTCGAGTGCGCGGCGGTGGCGCGCGCCAGCGGCCGGAATTCAGCCGCGCCGTAGGTGTCGATGCCGGCATTGACGATGTAGTGCTGGCGCCCGGACGACAGTTCGAAGGCAAGGCAGCTGGCATGTGCGGCATTGGACACGTCGACCGGCGGCGGCGGGCCGGTGTCGGCGATGACCGTGGTGCCGCCCATAGACAGGCGCTCATAGCCGGAATGCGGCGCATGCAGCAGCGGCGCGCCAGCGGTGTCGTCGTGGCGCAGGATGGTGGCGATGCGGTCGTGGATGGTGGCGCCCATGCCGTTGAAGCGGGCGAGGCTGCCATCCTGATGGCGGAAGAAGCGCAGCGCCGGCAGCATGCGGTCGATGGCGCCGATCAGCGCCTGCGGCGGCGTTTCCGCCTGGTTGGCATAGGTCTGGCGCAGTGGCAGAAGGTCGGCGAGGATTTCCAGGACGACCATCGGATTGCGCGAAATGTGCCCGCCATCGGCGAGGATCTGGCGGTCGAGTTCCTCGGCAAGATTGCGGGTCGCGCCACGCAGCGCCGATGCCGGCGCCGGCAGGGACAAGGCAGCGAAGGCGAGCGCGATGCGGGCCCGCAGCCTGTCCTTGCCGTCGGGCATTTCGCGCGCCATCGACCTGAGATAGCGGATCTGCATGGCAACCGACTTCAGGAAGGCGCGGTAGAAAGGGAACTCGGCGCCCTGCAATACGACCGAGGAGTGCTGCAACCAGGCGATGATGCGCTTGGCCGTCGTGCCGGGCTCCCAGGCGATGCCGGAAATATGGCTGCCATGCATGGTGATCCAATCGGAGACCAGGGCGCGGGCATTGGCAGCGGCAAGCTCCGTGCCGGCGGCGCGCATATGGCGCAGCCAGCGAAAGCCGTGCAGCGTCTTCTGCCAGCCGTGATTGGGCACGTTGATCTGGAAAGGCGACTTGCCGCCGGTCTCGACCAGATGCCCCGACAGGGGATAGCGGCCGTAATAGATCTCGAGTGCGATCTGCGGGTCGGCGAGGCGCAGGTCCGGCGGTGCGATCAGCACACGTTCCGGCGTGCGGCCGGAATAGCGCCAGCGATAGACAGGCCCGGCGCGCAGGCGCCGGCGCGTTTTGCGCCAGAACTCCTTCGCGACAAGCGTCCACAGACGCGTCGTGCTGCTGGCAGCCAGTGCCAAAACCCCTCCTGATCGTCCTCTACCCCGGCGCCGAGTCTACATGATTGCACGATTCGTGCGAAGGCGAATTCCACGAGCCCGGGCCGGTTCACCTGCTTCTGCCGCCGGTCCTGCCTAAAAAAGGCAGCAAATCCGGCAGTTCAAGCCCTAGCCGGCTCGCCGCATGCGAGCGGCGAAGAAGCCGTCGAGGCCCGAGCGTTCCGGTGCGCCGAGGTCCAGGTCGGCGGGCGTGGTGCGCAGCGTGCCTTGCGGCGTCAGGAATGGATCGATGCCGGCGATCTCGCCTTGCAGCAGCGGATCATTGGTGATTTCAGGCGTGCCGGCGAGAAAGGCGCGACAGAGATCCTCGCCTTCGAGCGGATCGAGCGAACAGTTGGAAAAGACGATCCTGCCGCCGGGCTTCACCAGCGTCACAGTGCGGGCGAGCAGCCTGCGCTGCAGGTCGGCCAGTTTTTCCACATCGGCCGAAGTCTTGGTCCATGGCACGTCGGGATGCCGCCGCACCGTGCCGGTCGACGAGCAGGGCGCGTCGAGGAGAATGGCGTCGAACAATTCCTTCGGCTCGTATTTGAGCAGGTCGGCCTGGACGATCTCGGCGGACAGGCCGAGGCGCTCGAGATTCTGCGTCAGCCGCACGAGCCGGTTTTTTGACGTGTCGACGGCGGTGACCTTCGCGCCGGCAACGATCAGCTGCGCGGTCTTGCCGCCGGGCGCGGCGCAGAGATCGGCAACCCGCAATCCCGTGACATCGCCGAACAGTCGGGCGGGCAGGCTGGCCGCGGCGTCCTGGACCCACCAGGCGCCCTCGGCAAAGCCAGGCAATTCAGTGACAGGACCGACAAGATTCTCGACCCGCACCGTGCCGGTCGGCAGGACGATGCCGCCGAGTTTTTCGGCCCAGAGTCCGGGATCGGCCTTGACCGAGAAGTCGACCGGCGCCTCAACGCGGTGCGCTTCGAGGATCTGTCTGGCCTTTTCGTTGCCGTAGGTAGTCTTCAGCCTGTCGGAAAACCATTTGGGCGCCTCGTCGGTGGCGGCAAGGGCGGCAGGCAATTCCGTTTCCTTGGCCCGTGCCAGTGTGCGCAGCACGCCATTGACGAGGCCGGAGAACCGCACCGTGCGCGGATCGGACTTGGCATGGGTCACCGCAATGTCGACGGCGGCGCTGTCGGGAATATCGAGGAACAGGATCTGTGCGGCCGCCACATGCAATATGTGCGACAGCGCCGTGGCATTGGGCGGCAGCGGCTTTTCCAGGCGCCGCGCCAAGAGCCCCGATATGGTCATGCGATAGCGCAGCGCGGTGACCAGAATGGCGCGGACAAGGCCGCGATCGCGCAAATCGAGCGCCTTGTATTGCGGGTGGCCGTTCTCGTGATCGGTCAGCCCGTCAAGCGGTGTCCTGGCATCGATGACGGCGGCAAGCAGGCGGGCCGCTGCCTTGCGCGCGGCGAGACCGGCGACGAAGTCGCCGCCGTCCCTGTGTTCCTGATCACCTGAAACCGTGCGTCGAGGTCCTCTGTCCGCCACGCTCACGACCACCGGCCCCTGGGCCCGGTCGGATTGCGACCCCATGGGTTGGATTTGGGCTTGGCGGGCTCCGCCGGCTGCTCGGGCCGTGCTGTCTGATCCCACGGGCCGGATGGCCGCAGTTCGTCCGCCTGGCGTGGCGTTGGGGCCTGGCGCGGTGCAGCCCGGGTTTCGCTGCCGGCCATGTCGCGCGCCATCGCCTGCAAGGCTGCAATGCGGTTCTCAGTGGCGGGGTGGGTGGAGAACAGGCTGTCCATGCGCTCGCCGTGAAGGGGATTGATGATGAAGAGATG
>NZ_RZQE01001040.1:0-514 GCF_004022955.1 Mesorhizobium sp. M7A.F.Ca.US.002.01.1.1
TCTTCGTGGCGACGGCGTTCGGCGGTATCGCCCTTGCCAATCCGGAAAGCAACCGTTTGTTCCAGATGGCCGTGCAGGCTCGCGACGGCGAACCCGTTTCGCGCTCCATTCCGCTGCGCAGCGCCTTGCCTCCGCCGGTCGTGGTGCATGTCCTGCCGCTCAAGCAGGACGCGGACGCGCATGACCTCTTTGGCGGCTGCGATCTGCTCATTGTCGCCACCGCGATCAGTGCCAGCACGCTGGTGCCCTCGCCGACCATATTGACCGGCCTGTTCGACCTGACGGCGGCGGAAGTGCGGCTTGCCACCGCGCTGGCCAAGGGCCTTAATCTGCAGGCGGCGGCGGCTGAAGCCGGCCTGCAATTCTCGACCGTGCGCACTTATTTGAACCGTATCTTTCGCAAGACGGGAACGAATCAACAAAGCCAGCTTGTTGCGCTTTTGAAATCGGCACATCCATTCCAGCAATGAGCTATCGGATCTAGGCGATTGCACGTGATGTCCGACTTGCACGG
>NZ_RZQE01001041.1:0-510 GCF_004022955.1 Mesorhizobium sp. M7A.F.Ca.US.002.01.1.1
GCCCGTTGATGCAGACGATCTCGCCTGCTCGCACGTCCAGCGACAGGTGATCGACGACGGAATAACCTGAGCCCGAAGTGTCGACGACGCTGACATCCTCGATCGATAGGGCGACTTCGCCGAATTCATGGCCGGTCGGCGGCGAGCCGAGATCGAAATTCTCGCCGACCATGTTGCGCACGATCCATTCGAGATCGATATCCCGAGCTTCGGCCGTCGCGGTAATCGCGCCATCGCGCAGGACAACGGCATAGTCGGTGATCTGCAGCGCCTCTTCGAGGTGATGCGATATGTAGACGATGGAGACGCCGCGGCTGGTCAGATCGCGGATCACCTTGAACAGAACTTCCACCTCGGTTGCGCTGAGCGCGGAGGTCGGCTCGTCCATGATGAGGATGCGCGAATCGACCGACAGTGCCCGGGCGATCTCGACGATCTGCTGTTGGCCGAGGCGCAGATCCTCGACCAGGGTCATCGGATCGATGTCCTCTTCGAGATCAGCCATCAGAG
>NZ_RZQE01001042.1:0-510 GCF_004022955.1 Mesorhizobium sp. M7A.F.Ca.US.002.01.1.1
CATTATATCTGCACGACAGGCTGTGCGTTTCGGTGCGAAAATCATAGCGCAAAGCGCACGCGCGCTTTACCCTCCAAAATCATGATTCGCCTCGATCCCGCGACCGCCAGCTCCTCTGCGCCGCCCTCCGTTCCGGCGTGGGCGCTCGCGTCCGGCCGTGACGCCAGCGAGATCGACGCCGCCTTCCAGGCCGGCGCCGCCTTGGCGTCGCTGGACGCACTTGCCCGGGCGCAGCCCGCCTGGGCCGGCGCCTGGCGCCAGCGGCTGGCGCTTCGCTGTGCCGCCGCCAGCATGCGGCTCGCCGGCCGGGCCGTGGACGCGGCCGCCCTGCGCGACGCCTGGCCCCTGCGCCCGCCCGGCGCCGATCCCGGCCCCGCCGGCGCTATTTTGGGCGGCTGGCGGCAATTGGCAGCGCAGCCGCCCGTTGCCAGCGCCGATCGGCTCGAAAAGATCGTCGAGATGCTCGGATTCCACTGGGACGGTTCCGCGCTCGCCGCGCTTTCTACGGAG
>NZ_RZQE01001043.1:0-499 GCF_004022955.1 Mesorhizobium sp. M7A.F.Ca.US.002.01.1.1
GTTCCGGCTTATGATTGCGTCCCTCGCGCGCCAGCTCGTCGGCCGCCTGGGATATCTGCGCTTCAAGATCCTCCATCGAAGCCGCGATATCGAGGTCGCCGCTGCCGATCTCATTGCTGAGGTCGAGATCGAGCGCCTTTTCCAGTTCCCTGGCCACTTCGCTGTCGAGAGTTCTCGTCGTCGGTTTCTTTGCCATGCCTTCGCTACCCTGTACTAGCTGCCGCGGGCTTATAATTTTGTTTGTCTTGCCCCGCGCAGGAGGCTGAAAATGGACCCCTCGTATCGTAATGACACAGGGGGGTAAAGAAAACATGCATTCCGCGGGATACGTAAAACTTTAAATATAAGGTTAACGGAACTGTGATTTGGACGCCGCTTTGGCAACATTTTTCCGGGCCATTCATTAACCCGTTGTCCATTGGATTCGCCTAGGTTTTTGGGCGAGTCGAAGAAACGGAGTTCGAGTTCATGCGTGGCGAAAGCGGCATCGCCTTCTCAA
>NZ_RZQE01001044.1:0-490 GCF_004022955.1 Mesorhizobium sp. M7A.F.Ca.US.002.01.1.1
TTTCCAAGTACCTGCTCGTGCACCAGGATCGGCTGGAGGTGCAAACACCATATTCTCGCTCGGTGGTAAACACGATGCGCGACGTGCCGTTTGCGTCCTGGGATCCCGACAGGCGCGCTTGGACAGTGCCTTTTCGCTCCTACGAACAACTGCATCGACGCTGGGCGGAAATCGAGGCTGCCGCCATTCGCAACGAGCCCGAAGCGCGAAAGCAGCGCGCGGCGCAGAGGCGCGGGTCTCCGCAAGACCTGGCGTCACGTGCACGTGCTATAGAACGCCGCCGCAGGCGCTATCCGCTCGACCCCGCCGATCTTCCACCTTTTGGCCGGCCCGTAATGACACGAAGCTTTGGTGTCGTCGTCTTCGTCGGATGCGATGGTGACTCCGTCGACGGCGAGATACTTCGTTCCCACTACTCCGACCTTCCAGACCACCATAATTATGTCTGGGGGCGATGGCGTCCCGCCGACCTCGATGAGCTCATCAAGAC
>NZ_RZQE01001045.1:0-487 GCF_004022955.1 Mesorhizobium sp. M7A.F.Ca.US.002.01.1.1
GCACCGACATGCCGGCGCATATATTGACGCCGTCTGTCACCTCGCGCGGCGTCGTCAACATGACGGCGCTTGCCGTGGTCGAAGCCGCCCACAAGGCACAAGCGGTCGTCAATCTGGGCTGAACACGGATTTCGCGGTAAACTGCAGTTAACCGCGAACACGGTAGCCTTGCGGGGCTAACAGCCGATTTGGAAGGCGGAGTTTGGGCGGATGGCAAGCGGAGGGTGGAAGCAGGCGCATGCTGCCGTGCTGCTTGGCCTGCTGTTGTCCGCAACCTGGGGAGTAGCCGAGCCACAGGCTGCTTCGCGGGTCTGCCGCCAGTTGGAAGCCGATCTTGCCGCGTCCTCGCGCGGCGGCGGTGGCGGTCCGGCGCTAGTCCGGAAATACGATTCCGCGATTGCCAGGCAGCATGAGCAGATTTCGAAGGCTCGCAGCCAGGCGAGCCAGGCCGGGTGCGGTTTTTCGCTGTTTGGCCGCAACCTCAATC
>NZ_RZQE01001046.1:0-486 GCF_004022955.1 Mesorhizobium sp. M7A.F.Ca.US.002.01.1.1
GGCTCCACGAGGTCGAGGTTGTTGGTCGAGCCTTGCGCGCGTACCAGTTCCGGCGTGGTGCCGAACTGATCGCGGAAGGCACGGGTGAACGCCTCATGCGAGTTGTAGCCGGCGTCGAGCGCGACGGCGAGGATGTCGGGCGCTCCGCCGGCCAGCTTGCGCGCCGCCTCGGTCAGCCGGCGTGAGCGCATGTAACCCATCACCGAGCGGCCGGTTGCGGCGCCGAAGGCGCGCGTCACATGAAAACGCGACACGCCGCTGCTTTGCGCGACATCGTCAAGCGAGATCGCCTCCGGCAGATGGCTCTCGACGAACCACAGCGCTTTCTCGGTCGGGTTCATGGGGCTCCTTTTCGCATTGGCCGGATCATCTTGGCGTTTCCTGGCGCGGCCAGTTTGATCGAAATTGCGCATCCCGTGCAATCTGCGCCGATCCCATGGGCTTTCGCTTGACAGCGGGCCGCGTCATCTCCTAAGAATGTTATGT
>NZ_RZQE01001047.1:0-482 GCF_004022955.1 Mesorhizobium sp. M7A.F.Ca.US.002.01.1.1
ATTGCGCGCCGATGAACCAGGAACATGCCTTTGCGCTGGCCGCCGAGCGTCTGCTCGGCATCGAGGTGCCGAAGCGTGGCCAGGTGATCCGCGTTCTCTACAGCGAGATCGGCCGCATCATGTCGCACATCCTCAATGTGACGACGCAGGCGATGGACGTCGGTGCGCTGACGCCGCCGCTGTGGGGCTTCGTCGAACGCGAAAAGCTGATGGTGTTCTATGAGCGCGCCTCCGGTTCGCGCATGCATGCCGCTTATTTTCGGCCCGGCGGCGTCCATCAGGACCTGCCGCGTCAACTGGTCGAGGACATCGGCAAGTGGATCGACCCGTTCCTGAAGTCGATCGACGACCTCGACCGGCTGCTGACCGGCAACCGCATCTTCAAGCAGCGCAATGTCGATATCGGCATCGTCTCGCTGGCGGATGCCTGGGCCTGGGGTTTTTCGGGCGTGATGGTGCGTGGCTCGGGTGCAGCCTGGGAT
>NZ_RZQE01001048.1:0-481 GCF_004022955.1 Mesorhizobium sp. M7A.F.Ca.US.002.01.1.1
CTGCATGCCGATCATTCCGACATCACCGCCAGGATCGGCATGCAGTTCGCATTTGGTGAGCTTGAAGGTAGAGCGCGCATTCTCGCCGAAGCCGTAGACGTGCTCGACACCGGCGGCATGGGCCATCTTGTCGAGCATCTTGAAGCGGGCATCGTCGCGGTTGAGGACGGCGGCCCCCTCGGGCTCCAGCCCCTCGAAAATCTCGGCCTTGGCCTTGGCGATCTCGTCCAGATTGCGGAAAAAGCCGAGATGCGCCGCCGCGATCATGGTGACGATGGCGACATGCGGCCTCACCATCTTGACCAGCGGACGGATCTCGTCGGGATGGTTCATGCCGATTTCAAACACGGCATAGTCGCAATCATCAGGCATCCGCGCCAAGGTCAGCGGCACGCCCCAGTGATTGTTGAAGGACTGCGCCGAGGCATGCACCTTGCCTACGGCTTGCAGCACATGGCGCAGCGCTTCCTTGGTGGTGGTC
>NZ_RZQE01001049.1:0-473 GCF_004022955.1 Mesorhizobium sp. M7A.F.Ca.US.002.01.1.1
CCGTCGAAACCGGCCTATATGGGACGACATATATCAGGCTCGCCAAACGAGCTTAAAACACCAATGCGATCCAAACGGTCATGAAGCCGGAGCGGCTGAACAGCGCCGGTCAAATCGCAAGCTTATGGATGAACGATCATGGACCAGGCTGTCGATGAGAAAACGATGGCGGAAACCGGCACGCCGATAACAGAGCGCGAAAAGAACGCCATCATCGGCGGCGTGCTGTTGTCGATGCTGTTGGCGGCACTCGATCAGACCATTGTCGCGCCGGCCATGCCGACCATCGGGCATGCGCTCGGAAACGCACACTATCTGCCATGGATCGTCACCGGTTATCTCCTGACCGCTACCGCGGTGGCTCCGCTCTATGGCAAGATTTCCGACGTCTACGGCCGCCGGCCGACCGTCTACGCCGCGATCCTGATCTTTTTGGCGGGATCGGTGGTCAGTGCGATGGCTCCCAACATGTT
>NZ_RZQE01000104.1:0-15375 GCF_004022955.1 Mesorhizobium sp. M7A.F.Ca.US.002.01.1.1
GGCGAATGGGAGGTGCGATTTCGGCGGCGGGTGCTTCGGGCGTCGGCGCTGAAACTTCTTCCTTCTCCCCGTCGCTATACGGGGAGAAGGTGCCGGCAGGCGGATGAGGAGCGGCGCCGGCCTCTGAAGACGGCTGAAGAGGGGACGGCGCCGGTGTGGGCACCTCGATCGGCGCTGGTGTTTCTGCCGGAACCTCGGCCGGCGTCGGCACTTCGACTGGTGCCGGCTCCGGCCGCTTTTCCGGGCGTGACGGGACGATCTCCGGTTCGGCCGGCGCCGGCGCTGGGACTTCTTGCGGCTGCCGTTCGGGCGTGGGTTCGGGAGTCGCAGGGGTGAGCGGAACTTCCTCGGGCGCCGGCGGCTCTGGAGTCTCTGGCGCGGGCGCCGGTTCTTCTTTCGGCGCGGGCTCCGGCAGAGGTTCCGGCTCGGAGGGAACAGTCGGCTCCGGTGCTGGCGGGATGGTCGGCTCCGGCGCGGGCACCGGTTCCTCGACAGGCGCCGGTTCCGGCGCAGGAATTACCTCCGGCTCGACCGTCGGCGTCGTTTCTGCCTCGGGCCGCGGCTCATCGCGCTTCAAGAACTCCGGGACGACCTGTTCGGCCGCCGGCTTCAGCGCATCGAGTGCTTCCCATTTGATCGGCGGTAGCGGGGCGGTCTCGTCGATCCGTTCCTCGACCACCTCTTTCTTGCCGAACGAAAATATCTTCTTGAAAAAACCAGCCATGCTTTGCGTTTCTCAGGCGGCGCGGGCGGCAAGCGGCGCCGCGATCAGCCTGGTACCATCGTGGCCCGATATATCGGCCTCGACGATCTCACCCGGTGCGCCCGTGCCGAGTGCGGCAAGCGTAAAACCCTCGGTGCGGCCAAGGCCGTCTCGCTCGATCAGGATCGACTGACGCGTACCGGTGAGCAACGACAGATGCCTGACATAGGCAACTTCACCGGCGGCGCGCAGCCGGGCGGCGCGCTGCTTGACCACCTCGCGGCGGAGCTGCGGCATGCGCGCGGCAGGCGTGCCTTCGCGTGGGCTGAAGGGGAAGACGTGGAGATGGGTCAGGCCACACTCCTCGACAATTTTCTCCGAGTTCTCGAACATTTCGTCGGTCTCGGTCGGGAAGCCGGCGATGATGTCGGCGCCAAAGACGATACCGGGGCGCAGTTTGCGCACATCCTCGCAGAAGCGGATCGACTGATCGCGCAGATGCCTTCGCTTCATGCGCTTCAGGATCATGTCGTCGCCCGACTGCAGCGACAGATGCAGATGCGGCATCAACCGGGGCTCGGTGGCGATGGCGTCGAGCAAATCGTCGTCGGCCTCGATCGAATCGATCGACGACAGCCGCAGGCGCTTAACATCGGGCACCTGTTTCAGGATGGTCTTCACCAGTTTGCCGAGCTTCGGCGCGCCCGGCAGGTCGGCGCCGAATGAAGTCATGTCGACGCCGGTCAGAACGATCTCGGCATAGCCGTTGCCGGCGAGCCGCTTGACCTGCTCGACCACGGCGCCCATCGGCACCGAGCGCGAATTGCCGCGGCCGTAGGGAATGATGCAGAAGGTGCAGCGGTGGTCGCAGCCGTTCTGCACCTGGACGAAGGCGCGTGCGCGGCCCTCGATGGCGTCGACCATGTGGCCTGCGGTCTCGCGCACGGAAAAGATATCGTTGACGCGCGCCTTCTCGGTGTCGTTGACGCCGAAATCCGGCAGCGCGCGGTAGGAATTCGCGTTCAGCTTCTCTTCATTGCCAAGCACGAGATCGACCTCGTCCATGGCGGCGAATTTTTCAGGCTCGGTCTGCGCGGCGCAGCCGGTGACGATGATGCGGGCTCGCGGGTTGTCGCGGCGCGCCTTGCGGATCGCCTGCTTGGCCTGGCGCACTGCTTCGCCTGTCACGGCGCAGGTGTTGAAGATCACGGCGCCACCTTCCAACGCGCCGAGGCCCGCACTTTCAGCCTCGCGCCGCATCACCTGCGATTCATAGGTGTTGAGCCGGCAGCCGAAGGTGACGACATCGATCCCCGGGGACGCCGGGCTCTTGGGCAGAGCGGACATCAGGCCGCGCTTTCAGTGTCGCGGGCCCATGTCCCGATCGACGGGTCGAAGTTGCCGGAAAATTCCCATTCGGCGGCGCCGGTCAGGACCACGTGGTCATCGTCGCGCCATTCGACATGCAGCGTGCCGCCGCCTGGCGTCAACAGACTGACGCTGCGGCCGGTCCGGCTGGTGCGGGCCGCGGCCACCACGGCCGCGCAGGAGGCCGAACCGCAGGCCTTGGTCAGGCCGGCGCCGCGTTCCCAGGTGCGGATGATCATGGTTTCGGGCGAAGTAACCTGAGCGATGGTTATGTTGGCGCGCTCGGGGAACATCGGGTGGTTCTCGAGCAGCGGACCGAAGCGGTCGAGCTCGTAGGACCAGACGTCGTTGTCGACCCAGAAGATCGCGTGCGGGTTGCCCATCGAAACGACCGAGGGTGAATGCAGCACGGGAGCGTCGATCGGGCCGATCTGCAGCTCGATCATGCGGGTGTCGCGGAATTCCTCGGCCAGCGGGATATCCTGCCAGCCGAAGCGCGGCGTGCCCATGTCGACCGAGATCGAACCGTCGGCGTGTTCGCGCGCATTGAGGATGCCCGCCACGGTCTCGAAGGTGAAGATCTTCTGGCCGGTCTCGGCGGCGAGCGCCTGGACGACGCAGCGCATGCCATTGCCGCAGGCCTGCGCACCGGTTCCATCGGAATTCAGGATGTCGATGAAAAAGGCGGTGCCAGACGTCCTGGCGTCATGGATCGCCATGATCTGGTCGAAGCTGGTCGCGGCATCGGCGTTCAGCGCAACCGCCGCCGCCGCCGTCACCCGATCGGCACGGCCACGCATATCGGCAACGATGATCTCGTTGCCGATGCCGTTCATCTTGGCGAAAGGGGCAGTGCTGGCCATTGCTCCGAAAAATTCCGTGTCCGTTTGGCGCTATATGGCGGAAACGGGCAGGAATTACCAGTGCGCAGCCGCTTGGTCTCGGCGAAAGCGCCGGACTTACGTGACGGCGAAAATGCCCAGCACCACCAGCAGGAAGATGATCAGAACGATGCCGATAAGGATACGCGCACCGGTGGCCGCGGCACCTGCCAGTGCCGGCATGCCGAGCAAGCTCGCCGCCGCGGCGACGATCAGGAGAATGATAATCCATTTGAGCATGACAATGCCTCGCAAACCGGCAAATATTTCAACCACATGAAAACGCGGTTGCAGCGCTGGGGTTCCGTCGAACCGATGCGGATCAGGGCGCTATGTGCTCCGGCACATCCCAGACCTCGCCCGGCCGCAAGGCGCGAAAGCGCTCGCGTGGGATGCCTCGATCGTCAAGCGCCTCGGTCAATTTGCGCGCCGGCTCGTCGATCGGCTCGTCGGTGAGCTGGAAGGTGCCCCAGTGACAGCCGGCGGCATGGGCGGCGTTGCACAGCGTCATGCCTTGCACCGCTTCCCAGGGGTTCTGGTGCTGCGGCGCCATGAACCAGCGCGGCTCATAAGCGCCGATCGGCAGGATGGCGAAGCGGAAACCGCCATGTTTCTCGGCCATCCGCCGGTAGTTGATGCCATCGTGGAAGCCGGTGTCGCCGGCGAAATAGAGCTTGCCGTCAGGCGTTTCGACGACAAAGCCGGCCCAGAGCGCCATGCGCCGGTCGCGGGCGCCACGCGCCGACCAGTGATGCACCGGCTCGACATGAATGGCGGCGCCGTCGCCGATCTCGACCCTGTCGCCCCAGTCATGCGCCGACAGCCGCATGCCGGGCACGGCGGCTTCGATGATGGCGTCGTTGCCGAGCGGAGTGAGCACCAGCGGGTCGTGGCCGGCCTTCAGCCGCCTCAACGTGGCGAGGTCGAGATGGTCGTAGTGGTTGTGGCTGACCAGCACGAGGTCGATCGGCGGCAGGTCGGCAAAGGCGATGCCTGGCGCATTGATGCGTTTTGGTCCGGCGAAGGAAAGCGGCGAGGCGCGCAGCGACCACACCGGATCGGTAAGGATGTTCAGACCGGCCGTCTGGACCAGCAAGGTGGAATGGCCAACCATGGTCACTTTCAGCGCGGCGCCCTCGACCCGAGCCGTCGGTTTCGCCTGCGGAAAGGGGCTTGCATCGCTCGCCGGCCATTTCGAGCGCTGGCCATTCAACTGCCATTTCAGCAGGTCGGCGAAACGGCCGGGTGGCTGGCCGTCGGGATTGAAGAACAATGCGCCGTCGAAATGGTCGCTGGGCGGGCCGCTATAATAGCGATTGGCGGCTGTCTTTCTCGCGGCCAATTTTGCGGCTCCGGCAGGTGTTTCGTTTTCCAGACATAGGCGCTAAGGCGGCTCGCGCAAGCGTCCAACCGTCGAATGTCGGCGCTGCACTGCTTTGACCGGATCCCCAGGCGACGCGCGACAAGCGGTCAGCCGCCGCGATTGCGATAAATTTGCAACAATTCTTGCTGCAAACTGTATTTTAACCATATCGGGTTGAAATTTCGCCACCTTCTCCATCTTGGTGGGGGTGAGATTGTGCGGACGGCTTCCCCCCAGCCGGATCCGACGGAGGTTGGAATGACTTTTTCGAAAACCGGTCTGGTGGCCGTATCGCTGGCGGCGCTCGTTGCGAGCGGCTGTTCGACCTCGCGTTTCTCCTCGATGGATGACCAGCAGCCGGCACCGCTGGAGGCCGCGCCCGCCGGCAAGGTGACGGCGAACCAACTGCCGCCGCCGGCATCGCCCGGCACCACCGACCCGTCTCAATTCCCGACCGCTCCTGCGAACACGCAGGTCGCCGCGCTGCCTTCGGATGGTTCGGCGCCGGCCGGCGCTTCGGACGTGACTGCCGCCAGCGTCGCCGGTGTCTGGAACGCCAGCGTTGCGGGCCAGAGCTGCAAGGTGGCGACACCGCAGACCAAATTCGGCGCCGGCTTCCGCGCTGGGCCGCTGCATTGCCCGGCGCCGATGGACGGCGTCAAGTCGTGGAACGTCGCCGGCAAGCAGCTGACGCTCTATGACGAGAGTGGCGGTGCGCTGGCGCGGCTCTATTCCTCGGGCGGCTCGAAATTCGACGGCCAGACTTCCAACGGCCAGCCGATTTCGCTTACAAGGTAGGCTAATGCATGTCGCCCAAAAGTGGCCGCGGTTTTGGGAAAACAAAGATCTAAAGCGGGTCGTCTGAATCCGTTCAGACACGACCGCTTTAGTCCTCCGAATGCGTGTCGCGCAGAAGTGACCCCGATTTCGGGACAGCGACATGCATAAACAAATGACGTGACCGATGCATCTGCGTGACGGCCTCCAGACCCATGCGACCGTCAGGCAGCGCTACGAGCATCTGGTGGAAACCGGTACGATCGACCGCGATCCGGCGCAGGAACGGATCGTTGCGGCGCTCGACCGGCTGACCGATGAGATCTCGGCCAAGCGGCTGGCGCATAAGTCGAGCGCGCTGGGCTGGCTGTTCGCCCGCAAGCGCGAGACGCATGAGGCCGTCAAAGGCCTTTACATCCATGGCGGCGTCGGTCGCGGCAAGACCATGCTGATGGATATGTTCTTCGAGTTGCTGCCGGTGCGGCGCAAGCGCCGCGTCCACTTCAACGACTTCATGGCGGACGTGCAGGACCGTATCCAGAAGCACCGGCAGGCGCGCAAGAACGGCGATGTCAAGCAGGACGACCCGATCCCGCCGGTGGCCAAGGCCCTTGCCGAGCAAGCCTGGGTGCTGTGCTTCGACGAGTTCTCGGTCACCGACATCGCCGACGCGATGATCCTGTCCAGGTTGTTTTCGGCGCTGTTTGCCAGCGGTGTGGTGCTGGTCGCCACCTCGAATGTGGCGCCGGAAAACCTCTACAGCGACGGGCTGAACCGTCAGCTTTTCCTGCCCTTCATCGGCATACTGGAGCGGCACACACAGGTGCTGGCGCTCGATGCCGACAAGGACTACCGGCTGGAAAAGCTCGCCCGGACACCGGTCTATGTCACGCCGGCCGATGCGGCGGCGGACCAGCTACTCGACGAGGCCTGGCAAGCCATGACGCGCAACGCGCCGACCGCCGAGACATCGATTGCCCTCAAAGGGCGGCAGGTGATCGTGCCGCGTGCGGCAGGCGATGCGGCGCGGTTCTCCTTCGCCGATCTCTGCGAAAAGCCGCTTGGCGCGCGCGATTTCCTGGCGATCGCCGGGCGCTTCTCAACCATTTTCATCGACCACGTCCCGGTGCTCGGCGAAGGCAAGCGCAACGAGGCCAAACGCTTCATCCTTCTGATCGACACGCTCTACGACCATCATGTGCGGCTGGTGGTGAGCGCCGAAGCGCCGCCGCAAGCGCTTTATGCCGCCAAGCGCGGCGTGGAGGTCTTCGAGTTCGAGCGCACCGCATCGCGGCTGATCGAGATGCAAAGTCGCGACTGGCTGGAGGATTGGGCGGAGCGGCAGAAAGGGAAGCCGGCGCCAGAGGCACAGCAGGCGCAGGCCTGAATTTCCAGGGAATGCGTCGGTAGCGATCCTTTGCCCCCCTCTGTCATGCCAACGTCTACAACCCGAACCTCCTCGGCCACCCGCATCACAAGGGCGTCATTACCCGCATCCAGCCTTACGATTTCCATCTTCGTCGGTTATTTCCTCCCAAGTCGGCTTACAAACTCTGACGTTTACGTAAATCCCAAATGATCTAACCGATTGAAAACACTGACGCCAAAATAATCGTTTGAATTTTTTCCGTGCCGGGGCTATTGGGTGCGGCGAAAATTCGCGGTTCCCCGCAGCATTCCGGCCTCTTCTTCGACGCCACCATCAAGTCACCAGAGATTTGAGACGTCGTCACCGACAAAGGGAAAACATCCTCACATGGCACGCAACAAGATAGCGCTTATCGGCTCTGGCATGATCGGCGGCACGCTCGCTCACATGATCGGCCTCAAGGACCTCGGCGACGTGGTGCTGTTCGATATTGCCGAAGGTATCCCGCAGGGCAAGGGGCTCGATATCGCGCAGTCGTCGCCGGTCGATGGCTTCGACTCCAGGCTCACCGGCATCAACGACTATGCCGGCATCGAAGGCGCCGACGTCTGCATCGTCACCGCCGGCGTGCCGCGCAAGCCCGGCATGAGCCGCGACGACCTTTTGGGCATCAACCTCAAGGTCATGGAGCAGGTCGGCGCCGGGCTGAAGAAGTATGCGCCGAAGGCTTTCGTCATCTGCATTACAAACCCGCTCGACGCCATGGTCTGGGCGCTGCAGAAATTCTCAGGCCTGCCCAACAGCCACGTCGTCGGCATGGCCGGCGTGCTCGACAGCGCGCGCTTCCGCTATTTCCTGGCCGAGGAATTCAAGGTCTCGGTCGAGGACGTCACCGCCTTCGTGCTCGGCGGCCACGGCGATTCCATGGTGCCGATGATCCGCTACTCGACGGTATCGGGCATTCCGCTGCCCGACCTCATCAAGATGGGCTGGACCTCGAAGGAGAAGCTCGACCAGATCGTGCAGCGCACCCGCGACGGCGGCGCCGAGATCGTCGGCCTGCTCAAGACCGGCTCGGCCTATTACGCGCCGGCCGCTTCGGCGATCTCGATGGCCGAAGCCTATCTCAAGGACAAGAAGCGCGTGCTGCCCTGCGCGGCGTATCTCTCCGGCCAGTATGGCGTCAAGAATACCTATGTCGGCGTTCCCGTGGTCATCGGCGCCGGCGGCGTCGAGCGCATCATCGAGATCGAGCTCAACAAGAGCGAGCAGAAGATGTTCGACTCCTCCGTGGCGACGGTGCAGGGCCTGACCGAGGCCTGCGTCAAGATCGCGCCGCAACTCGCCTCCAAATGAATCTCCAGTAAGTGAACCCCCAGTCGATCCGGAGACCATCCAGATGAACATCCATGAGTATCAGGGCAAGGCACTGCTGAAGTCGTTCGGCGCGCCGGTGGCCGAAGGCGTGCCGGTGTTCAAGGCGAGCGAAGCGGAAGCCGCCGCCAAGGCGCTGCCGGGCCCGCTCTATGTGGTGAAGAGCCAGATCCATGCCGGCGGCCGCGGCAAGGGCAAATTCACCGAGCTCGGCCCGGACGCCAAGGGCGGCGTGCGGCTGGCGAAATCGGTGGCCGATGTCGTCGCCAACGCCAACGAGATGCTGGGCAACACTCTGGTGACCAAGCAGACCGGCCCGGCCGGCAAGCAGGTCAACCGCCTCTATATCGAAGACGGCGCCGACATCGAACGCGAGCTCTATCTGTCGATCCTGGTCGACCGTTCGGTCGGCCGCATTGCCTTCGTCGTCTCGACCGAGGGCGGCATGGACATCGAGGCGGTCGCGCATGACACGCCGGAAAAGATCATCACCGTCGCCATCGACCCGGAAAAAGGTGTCACTTCAGCCGACCTGAAGGCGCTCAACGGCGCGCTCAAGCTCGACGGCGATGCGGCCAAGGACGGCGATACGCTGTTCCCGATCCTCTACAAGGCCTTCGTCGAGAAGGACATGAGCCTGCTCGAGGTCAATCCGCTGATCGTCATGAAGAACGGCCGGCTGCGCGTGCTCGACGCAAAAGTGTCGTTCGACAACAACGCGCTGTTCCGTCACCCCGACGTGCTCGAACTGCGCGACACCACCGAAGAGGACGAGAAGGAAATCGAGGCGTCGAAATACGACCTCGCCTATGTCGCGCTCGACGGCAATATCGGCTGCATGGTCAACGGCGCCGGCCTTGCCATGGCGACGATGGACATCATCAAGCTCTATGGCGCCGAACCCGCCAACTTCCTCGATGTCGGCGGCGGTGCGTCCAAGGAAAAAGTGACGGCGGCGTTCAAGATCATCACCAGGGATCCGGCGGTCAAGGGCATCCTGATCAACATCTTCGGCGGCATCATGAAGTGCGACATCATTGCCGAGGGCGTCATTGCCGCGGTCAAGGAAGTCGGCCTGGAAGTGCCGCTGGTGGTGCGCCTGGAAGGCACCAATGCCGAGCTGGGCAAGAAGATCATCAACGACAGCGGCCTGAACGTGGTGTCGGCCGACGATCTCGACGATGCAGCCAAGAAGATCGTGGCGGCGGTGAAGGGCTGATCTGGTGCCTCCGCATAAGATAAACCTGGTCGAGGCTGCGGATCAAAAGATCAAGAAGGTCTTCGATCCGCATATCGCCGGCGACGTCAACGACAGCCAGGCGAAGGTCGCCAAGTTCGGCGAGGTCTTCGATTGGCACGCGCATGACAATGAGGACGAAGCCTTCCTCGTGCTGCGTGGGCGTATTGCCATCGATTTCCGCGACGGCCCGGTCGAACTCGGCGAGGGCGATTTCATCGTCGTGCCGCGCGGCGTCGAACACCGGCCGCGCTCGCTCACCGTTGAGCCCGTGGTGCTGATGTTCGAGCCGGCAACGACGCTCAACACCGGCAACGCCAAGAGCGACCTCACCGTCGCCGACTTGAAGCGGCTCTGACCATGTTTTCCTCGATCAACGGTTTTTAGAAAAGGGCTCCCATGTCCATCCTCGTCGACAAGAACACCAAGGTGCTGGTGCAGGGCCTGACCGGCAAGACCGGCACGTTCCACACCGAACAGGCGCTGGCCTATCACGGCACGAAAATGGTCGGCGGCATCCATCCCAAGAAGGGTGGCGAGACGTGGACCGGCGCGAAGGGCGAAAGCCTGCCGATCTTCGCCACCGTCGCCGAGGGCAAGGAAAAGACCGGTGCCAATGCGTCCGTCGTCTATGTGCCGCCGGCAGGCGCCGCCGAAGCCATCCTCGAAGCGATCGAGGCCGAGATCCCGCTGATCATCTGCATCACCGAAGGCATACCGGTGATGGACATGATCAGGGTCAAGGCCAGGCTCGACCGTTCGACCTCGCGGCTGATCGGCCCGAACTGCCCGGGCGTGCTGACGCCCAACGAATGCAAGATCGGCATCATGCCCGGAAACATCTTCCGCAAGGGCTCGGTCGGCGTTGTTTCGCGGTCGGGAACGCTTACTTATGAGGCAGTGTTCCAGACCACCAATGTCGGCCTCGGCCAGACCACCGCCGTCGGCATTGGCGGCGACCCCGTCAAAGGCACCGAGTTCATCGACATGCTCGAGATGTTCCTCGCCGACGAGGAGACCAAGTCGATCATCATGATCGGCGAGATCGGCGGTTCGGCCGAGGAAGACGCCGCGCAGTTCCTCAAGGACGAAGCCAAGCGTGGCCGCAAGAAGCCGATGGCCGGCTTCATCGCCGGGCGCACGGCGCCGGCCGGCCGCACCATGGGCCACGCCGGCGCGGTCATCTCCGGCGGCAAGGGCGGCGCCGAAGACAAGATCGCGGCGATGGAATCGGCCGGGATAAAAGTTTCGCCGTCGCCGGCAAGGCTGGGCACGACCTTGGTCGAAGCGATCAAAGGGTAAGGGAATAGGGGAGTAAGGGAGTAGGGCAGTAGGGAAAATAGCAGCGGCAAAAAGCCCTGCTCCCCTATTCCCTTATTCCCCTACTCCCCTCCAAAAACAGGAGACGGAGCCGGGCTCCGCGGACAAAAATGGCAAGACAAGATCAGGCCAACGACCAATTTTCTCTCACCTCTTTCCTCTATGGCGGCAATGCCGATTACATCGACGCGCTTTACGCCGCCTATGAGGACGATCCAGCCTCGGTCAATCCCGAATGGCAGGAGTTCTTCGCCGGGCTGAAAGACGATTCCGGCGATGTGCGCAGGAACGCCAAGGGCGCCTCCTGGGCCAAGCCCTCCTGGCCGCTGCAGGCCAATGGCGAACTGGTGTCGGCGCTCGACGGCAATTGGGGCATCGTCGAGAAGACGATCGAAAAGAAGGTCAAGGACAAGGCGGTCACCAATGGCGTCGTCCTGTCCGACGCCGACGTGCACCAGGCGACGCGCGATTCGGTGCGCGCCATCATGATGATCCGCGCCTACCGCATGCGCGGCCATCTGCACGCCAATCTCGATCCGCTCGGCATCGCCAAGCCGCTCGAGGACTACAACGAGCTGTCGCCGGAAAACTACGGCTTCACCGAAGCCGATTACGACCGGCCGATCTTCCTCGACAATGTGCTGGGGCTTGAATTCGGCAGCATCCGGCAGATGCTGGAAATCCTGACCCGCACCTATTGCTCCACGCTCGGCGTCGAGTTCATGCATATTTCCGACCCTGAGGAAAAGGCCTGGATCCAGGCGCGCATCGAGGGTGCCGACAAGGAGATCACCTTCACCGCCGCCGGCAAGAAGGCGATCCTGCAGAAGCTGGTCGAGGCTGAAGGCTTCGAGCAGTTCATCGACGTCAAGTACAAGGGCACCAAGCGCTTCGGCCTCGATGGCAGTGAGGCGCTGATCCCGGCGCTGGAGCAGATCGTCAAGCGCGGCGGCCAGCTCGGCATGAAGGAAATCGTGCTCGGCATGGCGCATCGCGGCCGGCTGAACGTGCTCTCCCAGGTCATGGCCAAGCCCCACCGCGCCATCTTCCACGAGTTCAAGGGCGGCTCTGCGGCACCCGATGAGGTCGAAGGCTCGGGCGACGTCAAGTACCATCTAGGCGCCTCGTCGGACCGCGAATTCGACGGCAACAAGGTGCATCTGTCCTTGACCGCCAACCCCTCGCATCTGGAAATCGTCGATCCGGTGGTGATGGGCAAGGCGCGCGCCAAGCAGGATTATCTGTTCGGCCGCAGCCGCGAGGAAATCGTGCCGCTGGAAGAGCGCGCCAAGGTGCTGCCGCTCTTGCTGCATGGCGATGCCGCCTTCGCCGGTCAGGGCGTGATCGCCGAGATCCTCGGCCTGTCCGGCCTGCGCGGCCACCGCGTCGCCGGCACGCTGCATTTCATCATCAACAACCAGATTGGTTTCACCACCAACCCGCGCTTTTCGCGCTCCTCGCCCTATCCGTCCGACGTCGCCAAGATGATCGAAGCACCGATCTTCCACGTCAATGGCGACGACCCGGAAGCCGTGGTGCACGCCACCAAGGTGGCGATCGAGTTTCGCATGAAGTTTTTCAAGCCTGTTGTGGTCGATATGTTCTGCTATCGCCGCTTCGGCCACAATGAGGGCGACGAACCGGCCTTCACCCAGCCGATCATGTACCGCAACATCCGCAACCACAAGACGACGGTGCAGATCTATGGCGACCGGCTGATCGCCGAGGGTCACCTCACCCAGGCCGAGCTCGACCAGTTGAAAGCCGACTGGCGGGCGCATCTGGAATCCGAATGGGAAGTCGGCCAGCACTACAAGCCCAACAAGGCTGACTGGCTCGACGGCGCCTGGTCGGGCCTGCGCACTGCCGACAACCAGGACGAACAGCGGCGCGGCAAGACCGCCGTGCCGGTCAAGACACTGAAGGAAATCGGCAGGAAGCTGACCGAGGTGCCGAAGGATTTCGAGGCGCACAAGACGATCATCCGTTTCCTCGAAAACCGCCGCCAGGCGATCGAGTCCGGCGAAGGCATCGACTGGTCGACGGCCGAGGCGCTGGCCTTTGGCGCGATCCTGCTCGACGGCAATCCGATCCGCCTGTCGGGGCAGGATTCCGAACGCGGCACCTTCTCGCAGCGCCATTCCGTGCTCTACGACCAGCGCGACGAGACCCGCTACATCCCGCTCAACAATCTGTCGGCGGCTCAGGCCGGCTATGAAGTCATCAACTCGATGCTGTCGGAAGAGGCGGTTCTGGGCTTCGAATATGGCTATAGCCTGGCCGAGCCCAAGGCGCTGACCTTGTGGGAAGCGCAGTTCGGCGACTTCGCCAACGGCGCCCAGGTGGTGTTCGACCAGTTCATCTCGTCAGGCGAACGCAAGTGGCTCAGAATGTCGGGCCTCGTCTGCCTGTTGCCGCATGGCTATGAAGGCCAGGGTCCGGAACATTCCTCGGCCCGGCTCGAACGCTTCCTGCAGCTTTGCGCCGAAGACAACATGCAAGTCGCCAACTGCACCACGCCGGCCAACTACTTCCACATATTGCGCCGGCAGCTGAAGCGCGACTTCCGCAAGCCGCTGATTCTGATGACGCCGAAGTCGCTGCTGCGCCACAAGCGGGCGGTGTCGACGCTGCCGGAAATTTCGGGCGAAAGCTCGTTCCACCGGTTGCTGTGGGACGATGCGCAGCTGCTTTCCGGACAAGCGATCAAGCTGGTCAAGGATTCCAAGATCCGCCGCGTCGTGCTGTGTTCGGGCAAGGTCTATTACGACCTCTATGAGGAGCGCGAAAAGCGCGGCATCAACGACATCTATCTGCTGCGCGTCGAGCAGCTTTACCCGTTCCCGGCCAAGGCGCTGATCACCGAACTGTCGCGGTTCCGCAATGCCGAGATGGTGTGGTGCCAGGAGGAGCCCAAGAACATGGGCGCCTGGTCGTTCATCGACCCGTATCTGGAATGGGTGCTGGCGCATATCGACGCCAAGCATCAGCGGGTGCGCTACACCGGCCGTCCGGCCGCCGCTTCGCCGGCGACCGGACTGATGTCGAAGCATCTCGCCCAACTCGCCGCCTTGCTCGAAGACGCGCTTGGTGAATAGAGAAGATCTGGGCGAACAACAGAACCGAAAGAAAACGGACAGGCACAATGGCTACCGAAATCCGCGTTCCCACTCTCGGCGAATCCGTCACTGAAGCGACCGTCGGCAAATGGTTCAAGAAGGTTGGCGATACAATCGCCGCCGATGAACCGCTGGTCGAGCTCGAGACCGACAAGGTGACGGTGGAGGTGCCTGCCGCCGCCGCCGGCACGCTGGGTGAGATCACCGTCAAGGAAGGCGAGACGGTCGGTGTCGGCGCGCTGCTGGGGTCGATTTCGGCAGGCGGCGCGGCTCCCGCCACGAAGCCGCAAGCGGTGTCGCAGGCCTCGTCGCCGGATGCGGCATCGACCGGCAAGCAGGCCGCGGCCGAGACCGCCAAGATCGCCGGCGATGCCGGCCCGGTCGAGCCGCGCACCATGCCACCGGCACCGGCCGCGGCGAAACTGATCGCCGAAAGCAATCTCTCGGTCGACCAGATCTCCGGTTCGGGAAAGCGCGGCCAGGTGCTGAAAGGTGACGTGCTCGACGCCATCTCCAAGGGCGCGCCGTCGCAGCCGGCCGAGACGCCGAAAGCAGCACCGGCACCGGTTGCCGTGCGGGCGCCGTCCTCGGGCGACGATGCATCGCGCGAGGAGCGCGTGCGCATGACCAAATTGCGCCAGACCATCGCGCGCCGCCTCAAGGAAGCGCAGTCGACCGCAGCCATGCTGACCACCTTCAACGAGGTCGACATGTCAGCGGTGATGGCGCTGCGCACCAAATACAAGGACGTGTTCGAGAAGAAGCACGGCGTGAAGCTCGGCTTCATGGGCTTCTTCACCAAGGCCGTCACGCACGCGTTGAAGGAAATCCCCTCGGTCAATGCCGAGATCGACGGCACCGATATCATCTTCAAGAACTATGCCCATATCGGCGTCGCCGTCGGCACTGAAAAGGGCCTCGTCGTGCCGGTGGTGCGCAATGCCGACCAGATGTCGATCGCCGAGATCGAGAAGGACATCGGCCGGCTGGGTATCGCCGCGCGTGACGGAAAGCTGTCGGTCGCCGACATGCAGGGCGGCACGTTTACGATTTCGAACGGCGGCGTTTACGGGTCGCTGATGTCGACCCCGATCCTCAACGCGCCGCAGTCGGGCATTCTGGGCATGCACAAGATCCAGGACCGGCCTGTCGTGGTCGGCGGCCAGATCGTCATCCGGCCGATGATGTACCTGGCGCTCAGCTACGATCACCGTATCGTCGACGGCAAGGAAGCGGTGACGTTCCTGGTGCGCGTCAAGGAAAGCTTGGAGGATCCGGAACGGCTGGTGCTTGATCTCTGAGGTCTGGTGCTGATCCGGCTGTTGGAATGTGTGCCGGAGGAAGGGATCTGCGCGGCAGAATGACGACCCGTTCCCTTAGCCTTTCCAAGGTGCTTTCGATCGCATCGATCGCGGCCGGCATGGTGCTGGCCGCTGCCGGCGCCCATGCCGCCTGCCCGATAGAACTCGCTGTCTATGGCGACGCCCAGAGCGGCAGCGAGATCGATTTCACGCCGACCGGCACCTCGGCGACCGTCACCAACAGCTTCCGGATGATCCTCGACAACAATGTGGTGCTTAACGGCATCGTCATGTGGAATGAAGGCGTATCGCGGCCGAACGGCGCGCTGATGCACAAATGCCCCGAGGGCGACGTCACCGGCGAGGAGCTTGCCGCCTGCACGCCCTGGCACGGCGTCATCTACACGGCGGATGAAAACGGCAACATCGGACTGCTGCCGGCTGAAGGCGTCGAAGCGCCGAAGACGCTGATCCTGCCGGACCTCGGGCCGGCGTTGCGCCAATCCAGCGCCTATGGCGGCAGCGGATTTTCGAAAGTGCCGTGGGATGTGTTTGCCTTGAAG
>NZ_RZQE01001050.1:0-472 GCF_004022955.1 Mesorhizobium sp. M7A.F.Ca.US.002.01.1.1
ACCTTGAACGGCACGATGTTCTTCTCCTCGCCATTGCGCGAGCGGATCGCCGGGTCGGGAATGAAGCGCGCCGGCAGCGTGATCTTGCCGGTCCATGAATCCGACAGCGATGCCCAGATGCCGTCATTGATGTAGAGCCGCTTGCCCTTGCGCAGCAGCACCCGCACGATCAACGACAGGCAGCGCGCCACGATCACCCGGCCGGGCTCAGCCACCAGCGGCATCTGGTCGAACTGATACTCCTTCAGATCGCCCGACAGCCGCGACATGATCTGGCCAAGCGACGGCATCTCGATCTGCTTGCGGTTAGGGTCGTGGCCGTATTCGGCGGGGAAACCGCCGCCGACATCGAGCCCGGCAATATCGAAGGTCAGCCGGTTGCGCACCCAGTCGGCGGAAGCCAGCGCCCGCTCATAGGTGTCGGGATCCTCGATCTGGCTGCCGACATGGAAGCACAGGCCGACCTTGTAGC
>NZ_RZQE01001051.1:0-472 GCF_004022955.1 Mesorhizobium sp. M7A.F.Ca.US.002.01.1.1
GCCTGGTAGAGCCGTGCGTTTCATGTTGGCCGGGTGAATTTCCGGTCGAAGCGCACTATATGAAACTTACGCTGCCGCAAGCGCCTTTTTGGGGTTCGTTTTGGCGGTGCCATAGTTTGAAAACTGTCGGGCCTTGACCCCGGCGTGGATGGAGAACGCATATGCCTGCTGTGCAGGACACGATCGATCGGGTCCGAAAGATCGACGTCGACCAATACAAATATGGATTCCAGACCGAAATCGCGATGGATAAGGCCCCCAAAGGCCTCAGCGAAGACATTATCCGTTTCATTTCGGCCAAGAAGGATGAACCGTCCTGGATGCTGGAATGGCGTCTGGAAGCCTATCGCCGTTGGCTGACGCTTGACGAGCCGACCTGGGCGCGCGTCCACTATCCCAAGATCGATTTCCAGGACATCTACTTCTACGCGGCGCCCAAGAGCACGCCCGGCCCGACCTCGCTCAGCGATGT
>NZ_RZQE01001052.1:0-468 GCF_004022955.1 Mesorhizobium sp. M7A.F.Ca.US.002.01.1.1
GCCTTGGCGAGATAGAGGCCAAGCCCGCCCCAGCCGGAGCCGATGTCGAGCACCGTCTGGCCGGCCTTCAGCCGGAGCTTGGCGGCGATGTGGCGTTTCTTGGCGGCCTGCGCCTCGTCGAGCGTCATATCCGGCTGCTCGAAATAGGCGCAGGAATATTGCATGTCCTCGTCGAGGAAGAGCCGGTAGAGATCGCCCGACAGATCGTAGTGGCGCTGCACGTTGCGCCGCGAGCGCGAGGCGGTGTTGATCTGCTGCAGTCGGCGGAAGGCGTGGCGCAGGCCTTCGATGGCCTTCGACCAGGTGGCGTCGATGCCGCCGCTGCCCATGTTCTGGAAGGCGATGCGCATCACGCCCAGCACGCCGCCCTCGAGAATGTCGAGTTCGCCGTCCATGTAGGCTTCAGGCACCGCCAGCATCGGATCGAAGGTGATGGCGCGCTCGGCATGCGCGGTCTTGATGTGCATG
>NZ_RZQE01001053.1:0-461 GCF_004022955.1 Mesorhizobium sp. M7A.F.Ca.US.002.01.1.1
CTTCTATCCTGCGCAAGGGCGGCGGCCGCTGCATCGTGTCCGAACCCTTCGACCGCGAGGGCGGCAACTGGCAGGCGATCCCGCCAGCGAGTTTTGTCACGATCAGCGGCGATGGAATCAGCATTCGCCCGTTTGCTCCAGCAGCGGCGAAGCTGGCTCTGGCCGGGTAGGTTTCTTCGCCAACTGGTAGCGTCACGGGCCAGCGCCGACCTCAACGGACTATCGGCACAATTCCGATCAAACGCGGCCAATCCCCTAATGCTCAACTCCGCTTGAAATCGCGCCGCTATCCGCCATTTGGTCAGGCACGCGCGGCCAAGCCGGAGCATTCCTCATGGACATCGCCTTCTCCTCAACCGTCGAACTGGCCGCAGCCATCGCAAAGCGCAAAATCTCCGCCGTCGAAGCCCTCGACGCGCATCTGGCGCAAATCGATGCGCACAACCATGCCGTCAACGCTG
>NZ_RZQE01001054.1:0-458 GCF_004022955.1 Mesorhizobium sp. M7A.F.Ca.US.002.01.1.1
ACGCCGTGTTCTCGCTGGTCAAGAACACGCCGAAGGTCACCGGCTTCCTGGGTGACTCCAAGCCGGTGCCGATCACCGAGGCGGAAGCGCAGCGCATCCTGAACCAGGTCCAGGAAGGCGTCGAGCGGCCCAAGCCCTCGGTCACGTTCGAGATCGGCGAAGCGATCCGCGTTTCGGATGGTCCCTTCGCGTCGTTCAACGGTTTCGTCCAGGAAGTGGACGAGGAGCGGGCGCGGCTCAAGGTGGAAGTTTCGATCTTCGGGCGCGCCGTGCCTGTCGATCTGGAATTCGGGCAGGTCGAAAAGGGCTGATCCGAAATCCCTGAAGCCGGTTTGGCGATCAGGGGAGGCGGCGCGGAAGCGCGGCCTGAGAACGGTGGGAGACGAATGCGGCTTTAGCCGGCCGCATGGATCGCACCACCAGACTGCAACCGCCGGCATGACCGGCATAGACAAAGG
>NZ_RZQE01001055.1:0-455 GCF_004022955.1 Mesorhizobium sp. M7A.F.Ca.US.002.01.1.1
ATAGCCAAAAAAAAAAACCCCGCCTCTACGGCGGGTCGCTGGCGCAAGTCGGCACCATACCGAGAATCATAGCATAGCTGCCCTCACCAGGTCAAGAAAAAATTCCTATCGAGGCTGGCCAGACGCGGCGGCGCCGTTCAGGTGGAGGACGCGTCCGCCGGCTTCTTCTCGGCGACCTCTTCCGCCGCGTCCTGCTTCTCGCGTGCCACGCGCTGCTTTTCCTGATCGCGCTCGATCAGCCGGGCAGCCCAGATGGAGACCTCGTACAGAAGGATGGTCGGAATGGCGAGGCCGATCTGGCTCATCGGATCGGGCGGCGTCAGCACCGCCGCGACGACGAAGGCGATGACGATCGCCCATTTGCGCTTCTCGGCCAGCCCCTTGGACGACAGCATGCCGACGCGTGTCATCAGGCTGGTCACCACCGGCAGTTGGAACACCAGGCCGAAGGAGAA
>NZ_RZQE01001056.1:0-455 GCF_004022955.1 Mesorhizobium sp. M7A.F.Ca.US.002.01.1.1
GTAAAAGAACGCAAAAAACATGTTTGAAATTAACCCGGTAAAAAACCGAATTCAGGACCTGTCCGTGCGGACTGCCGTTCTTAGGGGGTATCTTTGACTATGATGCCAAGAAAGAACGCCTAGAAGAAGTTAACGCAGAGCTGGAACAACCTGACGTTTGGAACGAACCCGAGCGCGCACAGGCGCTGGGTAAAGAGCGCGCAGCGCTTGAAGCCATCGTTGAAACCATCGATCAGCTGGAGCAGGGCGGCGAAGACGTCTCTGGCCTGCTGGAATTGGCGATTGAAGCCGACGATGAAGAAACCTTTAACGAAGCCGTCGTTGAGCTTGATCAACTGTCTGCCAAGCTTGAGCAATTAGAATTCCGTCGTATGTTCTCTGGTGAATACGACAGTGCTGATTGCTACCTGGACATCCAGGCGGGTTCCGGCGGCACCGAAGCACAGGACTGGGCC
>NZ_RZQE01001057.1:0-454 GCF_004022955.1 Mesorhizobium sp. M7A.F.Ca.US.002.01.1.1
TGCGCAGAACAAAAACGCCGCTCTGGCTGGAGCCAGGCGGCGTTGCAGTTTTAAAGCAGCGGCAGGGATGCGCTGCCTGGAAAATCTTCAGGCGACGAAGCCGAGGCGCGCCGCATTCATGGCGCCAGTCTGGCCGGGCATGGTGTTGGCAAGACGCTGACGCTCGAGAGCGGTGGTCAGGTTCATTTCGCGGCGGGCAAAGAGGCGGGCAAAAAGCTTCATAATCATCTCCATTCGGTTGCTCAGACGGGTCGCCTTCGCTTGATGGAGTGGGGCAGCTCGTTTGCTGGCGCTGATATAGGCTTGTGTAAGCAGAAACTAAATCGCAAAAGCGAACCGCTTGATATGAAATGCGACATCGATTGCGACAGATTTGGGCAAGGTGCCCAAAATTTACGATCATTTACAAGGCATTAAGTGAAAACAGGAGCTGCTATGCGGCTTTCTCATATGC
>NZ_RZQE01001058.1:0-454 GCF_004022955.1 Mesorhizobium sp. M7A.F.Ca.US.002.01.1.1
CATCAGCGTGTTGAACACGCCCATCACCCGGCCGCGCCGCGACGGCGGTGCCAGCGACAGCGCCCACACCTCGCCAAGGATATAAAGCGGATTGATGACCACGCCGATGATGAAGCGGATGACGAACCACGCCACCCAGTCCTGTAGATAGCCGATGCCCAGGAAGCAGAGCGCGCCGGTCAGCGAGCAGCCGACCGCCAGGTTGCGCCCGCCGACCAGCCGCACCGCCGCCGGCACGAAGGAAGCCGACAGGATCAGCCCGAGCGGCATCATCGCCGCCGACAGGCCGATCAGCGCCGGCGACATGCCTTGCTTCTGCATCAGCAATGTGAACAGCGGCGAGCTCAGCCCTTGCGCGGCGCCAAACATGGCAAGTGCCGCGGTGACGCCGGCAAGCGCTGCCCATTGCGTTCCTGCTTCGCCTTCGCTCGAGCCGGTCGCGACCATGCTGCCA
>NZ_RZQE01001059.1:0-449 GCF_004022955.1 Mesorhizobium sp. M7A.F.Ca.US.002.01.1.1
GGTGGTGAGACGCTGGCCGTGGTGCTGGGCGACCCCACCTATTACGGGCGTTTCGGCTATAGCCACACGCGTGCCGAGAACTTCGAAAGCGAATACCAGGGCGAAGCGCTGCAGGCGCTGGCCTGGGGTGACGCACCAGAAGCAGGCAGGCTGGTCTACGCCTCCGCCTTCACCGCTCTCGCCGCGTAGAACAGTCCGCCGTTTTCACGGAAACGGCGAACTGCACTCCTCTTTGTTTTAACGCAATTCCGAACGGAAAACCGTTTCACACTTTTCCTGGAATTGCTCGAGGCGAGAGCTCTAGCCGCAAATGCCGCGTTTTCGCCTCGACATCGAGTATGACGGCAGCCTGTTTGCCGGCTGGCAGCACCAGGCGGATCAGCCTTCGGTGCAGCAGGCGATCGAGCAGGCGATCGAAAAATTCTGCGGCGAAGCGATCAGGCTGCGCG
>NZ_RZQE01000105.1:0-15328 GCF_004022955.1 Mesorhizobium sp. M7A.F.Ca.US.002.01.1.1
AGACCTTGAGCAAAGCGCGCTGGATGATCTCGTTGCCGGCGACGACCGAACCGTTGTCGAGCATGTCCTGGCCGCCATCCATGTCGGAGACGAAGCCGCCCGCCTCGCGGATCAAAAGCAGCCCGGCGGCGATATCCCAGGCAGACAGGCCGGTTTCCCAGAAGCCATCCATGCGGCCGGCAGCGACATAGGCGAGATCGAGCGAGGCGGAGCCGAGGCGGCGGACGCCGGAAACCTCGGCCATGACGTTGCGCAGCTCGACGAGGAAATTGCCGTGGTGGCCGCGGCCGAGATGCGGCATGCCGCAGCCGATGACCGTGTCGACCAGCTTGATGCGGCCGGCGACGCGCAAGCGGCGGTCGTTCATGAAGGCGCCGCCGCCGCGTTCGCAGGTGTAGAGTTCGTCCATCGCCGGATTGTAGATGACGCCGGCGACGATCTGGCCCTGGCGCTCCAGCGCGATCGAAACGGCAAAGAGCGGAATGCCGTGCAGGAAATTGGTGGTGCCGTCGAGCGGGTCGACGATCCAGCGATGCTGGCCGTCGTCGCCTTCGACCACGACGCGCTCCTCCATCAGGAAGGAATAGCCGGGCCGTGCCTTGGACAGTTCGGCGAAAACGATGTCCTCGGCCTTGCGGTCGGCCTGGCTGACATAGTCGCCGGGGCCCTTCATCGAGACTTGCAGGTTCTGCACTTCGCCGAAGTCGCGCGACAGCGAGCGGCCGGCCTTCATTGCGGCCTGGACCATGACGTTGAGAAGGGCTGAGCGTGCCATAGTGCTTTTTCCCGGTGCTGCGCTTTAAATTCTGCCTCGATGCATGTCGGTGACCCGGAACCGGGCCACTTTTGGGCGACATGCGTCAGTCGGCGCGGCGCACGTAAGTGATTTCGTTGGTGTCGACGATGATGCGTTCGCCGGCGCCGATGAAGGGCGGCACCAGGACGCGGATGCCGTTCTCCAGGATCGCCGGCTTGTAGGACGATGCCGCCGTCTGGCCCTTCACCACCGGGTCGGCCTCGGTGATGGTCAGCGTCACATAGTCGGGCAGCGAAATGCCGATCGGTCGCTCTTCGTAGAGCTGGACCGTTACCATCATGCCGTCCTGCAGGAAGGCGGCGCGATCGCCGACGAAGTCCTTGTTCAATTCGAGCTGCTCGTAGCTCTGGGTGTCCATGAACACCAGGGCGTCTTCCTGCGCGTAGAGGAAGGAAAAATCCTTCAGGTCGAGCCGGATCTGTTCGACCGTCTCGGCCGAGCGGAAGCGCTCGTTGAGCTTGGTGCCGTTGATGAGGTTCTTCAGTTCGACCTGATTGTAGGCGCCGCCCTTGCCAGGCTTGACGGTGTTGGTCCTGACCGCCACCCAAAGGCCGCCATCATGCTCGATGACATAGCCGGGACGGATTTCGTTGCCATTGATCTTGGCCATGATGAGATGATCCGGAATGATGCCTACGGCCACGCCGTCGGTATGGGATGTTCGCTGGGAAAGCGATTTCGGGCTCCCAAGACCACAAATCGCCAGAAGAGGCAAGGGAGCGGGCAGGTTGCGACCAGGCAAGGGAGCCGGGGTTGCACTTGCAATGACCGTGAGAACCGCCGTCAAGGCAGTCGGTTGGCCTTCTGCAGCGCCTGCTTGGTTTGGTCGTCGTCCAGCCCCTGCAGGAAGTCGTCCATCTGCGGATCGATGAGGCCGGCGCGGCGGGCAATGATGTACCAGGCACCGGCAAGGACCAGGTCCGGATCGGTGCCGATGCCTTGCATATAGAGCTTGGCCAGGCGGTTCTGGGCGGCAACATTGCCGCCCTCCGCCGCCTGCTTCATCCAGCCGAAGGCGGATTTCAGGTCGCGCGCGCCGCCGCGGCCTTCGATCATCCAGGCGGCGAGATCGATTTGCGCGGTGTCGTAGTTCTGCCTTGCGGCCTGCGTCAGCAGGCGCCTTGCCTGGGCATCGTCGCGTGGCTTGCCGCCGACACCGTTGGCGTAGATCTGCGACATTGCATATTGCGCGTCCGCGAGGCCGGTCGCAGCGGCGCGTTCATAGTAGGAGACCGCCTTGGCCATACCGGCGTCGCCGGGGTCCTGCTGGACCAGCATCTGCGCGAAATTGAATTGCGCCAGCCGGTTGCCGGCTTCGGCTGCGGCCTGCATCAGGGCGTAGGCCTCTTTTCCATCCTTTTTGACATAGCGGCCGTCGAGCAGCATCAGCGCATACTGGAACTGCGATTCCGGCACACCCTGTTCGGCGGCCAAGGCGTACCATTTCGCCGCCTGCGCCGAATTGACCGGTACACCGAGACCTCGCGACAGGATCTCGGCCACCAGGGTCTGCGCCGCCGGGTCGCCGTTTTGCGCCCGGACCAATGCCAGATTGTAAGCTGTCTTGTAGAGGCCGCGCTGGAAGGCGCCATAGGCCGCGTCGGCGGGTTTTGCGCCGAAGCGGTCGGGATTGACGGCGTCGGCCGACGGCAGCGGCGCAGGCTCGGCCGTGGTGGCGGGCTGCGGCAACGGCTTGTCGATCGGCTTATCGGTGTGGACGCCGATTTCCGGCTTGGGCTGCGGCAAGGGGATGGTCTCCGCGGCCGCCGCCTGGACCATCAGCACCGCAAGCAGAGCCTGGAGGGGAAGCGTCGCCGATGACATTTCAGTCCTCGAAACGCGGCGCAGTCTCGTCGAGCAGCGCGTTGGCGGTGGCGACCGCTGTCCTGGGGTCGGTGCCGTCGGCGAACACGGCGCTCGACAGCGCCACGAATTCAGCGCCGGTGGCGCCCACGGCTTCGACCGAGGCGATGTCGGATCCGGCCATGACGATGCAAGGGATCTGGATCATGTCCGCCCACCATGCGCCGAGCGACAGGTTGCGCGGGTGCGGTTCGGGCTTGTTGTCGTAGCCGAAGCGGCCAAAGAAAATGTAGTCTGGCCGCGTCTCGCCAAGCTCGAGCGCGTCGTCACGCGTCTTGGCGCCTCCGGTGCCGACCATCATCTTTGCCTGGAAATGCTCGATCGTCTCGGCGAGTTCGGCCTTGGAGACTTCGACATGGATGCCGTCGGCCTGGACGCGGCCGGCTATGCGGGTGTCGCCGGCGATGATGACAGCAACGCCGGCGGCTTGCGCTGCCGGCACGATCCGTTCGGCGAAAGCCTGGAACGAGGCTTCATCCATGCCGTTCTCGGGCAGGATCAGCGAAGCGACATCGCCACCATCGAATGCCGTGACAATACGGGCCGCCGGCACGCCGGGCGGCACGATCAGCACGATGCGACAGCGATTGGGGGGCGTTGCTTCATTCATGGTTCTTCGGGTCCCGCGTTTCGCCTATGCCGGGCGAAGATGGTTGGATTGCGGCATAGAGCAAAGTGCCCGCCTTGAACAGGCGGGCAGCCGGGATCGCGATGTTTGATCCGCCGGGCAGCCGGCGGGCCGCTTCACTTGATCGGGTGCGGGCTCGCGACGGGCGGTTTGCCCTTCCACAGCGTCCAGCCGAGATTCATGCCGGCGGCGGCGATCAGGATGGCGGTAGCGCCGACGACCTGGCTCAGATGCAGCCGATGGCCGAAGGCGACGACGTCGACCAGGATGGCGACGACGGGATAGATGAACGACAGCGATCCCTGCAGATGCGTCGGCAGCTTCTGGATGGCGCCGTACATCAGTATGTACATCAGGCCGGTGTGGACGATGCCGAGCGTCGCCAGCATGGTCCAGCTCCAGGCATCGGCTGGAAGCCGGGATAGATTGGCGAACGGCGCCAGCATGACGACGCCGACGCAGACCTGGATCAGCGCAATCAGATGCGGTGGCGTGCCCTTGAGCTTCTTGGTGACGATGGCGGCGACGGCCCAGAAGAAGGCCGCGCCCAATGCCATGACGATGCCGGTGAAATAATCCGTGCCGGCCATGCCGGCATTGGGGCCGGCATCGGGAGCCGACTGCACGATCAGCACCATGCCGGCGAAGGCGATGGTCAGCCAGGTCAGCTTGGTCAGGCTCAGCCGCTCGGCGAAGAAGAGCGCGCCGAAGCCGACCAGCATGAAGGGCTGCGTGTTGTAGACGGCGGTGGCGATCGAGATCGACGCGCGCGAGAAAGCGCTGAACAGCAAAAGCCAGTTGACGACGATGGCGACGCCGCCGAGCGCGGCGATGCCGATGATGCGCAGCGACAGCCTGTTGCGCAGCAACCCCAGCCCGGCGCAGATGATGAGCAGCGTCAGCGCGCCGAAAGCGCAACGCCAAAACACCACATCCATGATCGGCTGGCCGGACAGGACGACGAACCATCCGATCGTTCCCAGGATGGCCATTGCGGCGGACATTTCGACCGTGCCGCGTACTGTCTCGTTCACAACAAACCTCCGTATCGGTTGAGCCGCCATAATCTCATGCGGTCGCGAAGCTTTCCATCAGATTGGAAAGGGCGTATGGCCTATTGGCCTAATTATATTAGGAGAAAGCTCCAAGCTGTCGGGAAAAGGAAAAAGATGCTGGACGATCTCGATCGAAATCTCCTTGAAATCCTGGTCAAGGATGCGCGGACCTCGCTGAAGGATCTGGCCGCCCAGGTCGGGCTGTCGTCGCCAAGCGTTTCGGAGCGGCTGCGACGACTCGAGGAGCGCGGCGTCATCCGGGCGTTCACCGTCGAGATCGATCCGCTGGCGCTCGGCTATACCTTGCAGGCGATCGTGCGCATCCGGCCTCTGCCGGGCAAGCTGCACATCGTTCAGAAGCTGATCGAGGACATCCCCGAATTCGGCGAATGCGACAAGGTAACGGGCGATGACTGCTTCGTCGCCCGGCTGTTCGTACGCTCGATCGGCGATCTCGACGGGATTCTCGACCGTATCGCCGACAAGGCGGAGACAAGCACCGCCATCATCAAGGCGCAGCCGATCCGGCGGCGGCCGCCACCGCTCGACGCGGCTGCTTCTCGGGATAGGGCAAAGGTCTTGCATGCCTCCTGATCGAGCCGGGTGGAAAGCCGATGGCCGCTTGGTTAGTGTGCCGACCAAATGAGACCGAGACTGTCATGGCGCAGAACATATACGACCGTGAGGATTTCTTCGCAGGCTACAGCCAACTCGGCCGTTCGGTCGAAGGGCTGGAGGGTGCCGCCGAGTGGCCGGCAACGCGCGCGATGCTGCCCGATGTCGGCGGCTTGAGGGTCGTCGATCTCGGCTGCGGCTTCGGCTGGTTCTGCCGCTGGGCACGCGAGCATGGGGCGGCGCAGGTGCTTGGCCTGGACCTGTCGGAGAAGATGCTTGCCCGAGCAAGGGCCGCCGGCCCGGATGCAGGGATAAGCTATGAGACGGCCGATCTCGATCGGCTCAGCCTGCCGGAAGCCAGCTTCGATCTCGTCTACAGTTCGCTCGCCTTGCACTATGTCGAGGATGTGTCGCGTCTGTTCGGGACCGTGTATCGGGCCCTGGCGCCTGGCGGGCATTTCGTCTTTTCGACGGAACATCCGATCTTCATGGCGCCGACCAAACCCGGCTGGGTGATCGATAGCGAAGGCCGCAAGACGTGGCCTGTCGATCAGTATCTGGTGGAAGGACCGCGCAGCACGGACTGGCTGGCCAAGGGCGTGGTGAAACATCACCGCACGATCGGCACCACGCTCAACGCTCTCCTGCAGGCCGGCTTCACCATCGCGCATGTCGAGGAGTTCCGTCCGACATCAGAGCAGATCGCGGCCAAACCCGAACTGGCGGAAGAGCTCGAGCGGCCGATGTTCCTGCTGGTCTCGGCGCGTCGGTAGGCACAGGCCTGCGTCGGCCCGCATGTGCGGCCGCCACGCTCATATTTGCTGTCGCTCCGCCCGACATTCTGGGCTATTCAAGCGTCGACACGCTTTCCCTCCGGACCAGTCCCCTCCCATGTCAGGCCTGCTTCTCGATCCGTGGTTCTATGCGGCCGCCATTCCGGCGGTCATTCTGGTCGGCCTGTCGAAGGGCGGCTTTGGCGGCGCCGTCGGTTTCGTCGGCGTGCCGCTGATGGCGCTGACCATGCCGCCGGTGCAGGCGGCGGCCATCCTGCTGCCGATCCTGTGCCTGATGGACATCGTCTCGGTGTGGACGTGGTGGGGCGTTTACGACCGCAAGATGCTGGTCGACATGATGCCGGGCGCCGTCATCGGCATCGGCCTTGGCTGGCTGACGGCGGCACTGGTGACCGAAGAGGCGGTGCGGCTGATCGTTGGCGCCGTCGCCATCATCTTCGTCCTGCGCTGGCTCTATCTGCAGTTCCGCCACGGCGCCGATCACGCGGCCGCGCCCAACCGCGTGGCCGCCGCCATCTGGGGCACGGTCGCCGGCTTCACCAGCTTCGTTGCCCATGTCGGCGGTCCGCCCTTCCAGGTCTATGCCTTGCCCATCCGTCTCGATCCGAAAGTTCTGTCGGGCACCGCAGCGATCTTCTTTGCCGCCACCAACGCGCTGAAGCTGGTGCCCTATTTCGCGCTCGGCCAGTTCGACACCGCCAATCTGACGGCATCGGCGGTGCTGATGCCGCTGGCGCCGCTGTCGACCATCGCCGGAGCGTGGCTGGTGCGCCGCATGCGGCCGGAAACCTTCTATCCCTTCACCTACGCAACCGTCGCGGTCGTGGCGCTGAAGCTGCTGTGGGATGGCATTGTCGGCCTGATGTAGAAAGGCCGCCGCGCAGCCGCCCCGTCATTAGGGGTCAGGCGGCGCTTGGCACCAGACGACGGTTGCCGCCAAAAGCCAGTGTCGCGCCGAACATAACGACCAGCACCATGCCGGCAAGGATGCCGATGTCATGCACGGTCGGTTTGAGCACCATGTCCGCAATGATCACCAGCATCACCGCATAGTCGAAACGTGCCGCGCTCATCATGCGCTGGCCGATGGCAAGAACCTCTGGCGTGACGCCCTCCTTGGCGATCATTGCGCCCATGCGCTCCCCGGTCGGCTTGAAGATGAACATGCCGATCGAAAAGGTCGTGGCGTATCCCGCCAGGCCGATGAGTACCCACAAATCGGAGAAGCCGACCCAGAACCAGCACATGATGAGGCCGAAGATCAGCGTCAGCATCGACATCGGCGCAAAGAACCTGCCGCCCAGCTGACCGCTGGCGCGCATTGCCTGCAGCTTTTCCTCGATGTTGCCCGCGCGCTCGGCAAGCATGCCCAGCAGGAACAGTACGAAGCCACCGCCGACCCACAGAATGGCGGTAGTGACGTGGAGGAATTTGACGATCGAGTACCAGTCCATGGGTTGCTCCTGCAGTGTCCGGTCAGGTTTGCGGCGGCGCCGATTTGCGCCGGCCGTCATAGGAGCGGGCGTTTAGCGTGGCGCCTGTTTCGGAACGATGTCGCGAAAAATCCGGCTCTGTTTCAGCTTACGGCCAACGCGCGAGGTCGCAGATTGTGAACGCATTATCTGATTTTCTGCTAATGTACGAATCGTCGGGAGGGGGTTGGCGCGACATCGTCTGGATACGCTGCCGATATCAGTGCGCCAATGCCGGGAGCCCGGTGGCGACAACAATCGCCTGACGATCAACCCATTCCCGCAAGCGGGAAAAGGCAATTCGGGGGACCATTATGCAAGGGATAGCACGGAATTTCTTCACGCTGGCCATCATCTATTCGCTGTGCGGCATGGCGCTCGGCCTGTACATGGCGATCAGCCAGGATCACGGCCAGATGCCGACCCACGCCCACACGATGGTGGCCGGATGGCTGATGTCGGCGGTCTTCGCCTTCTTCTACCATTTGTTTCCGGCAATCGGGCAGAAGACGCTCGCCACAGTTCATTTCTGGCTGACGGCGGTCAGCGGCATCGGCCTGCTGATCGGCCTCTATTTCCTGCTTGCCGGCAATGCCGCGATCGAACCGCTGGTGGCGGCCTCCTCGATGGGCTTCTACGCAGCCATGCTGCTGTTCGCCTTCATCGCCTTGCCGGCGGTCTGGAAGACCGCTTGAGCCGAGCCTAAGGGAAGGTGAGGCTGTGCCGGCGGTCTGGAAGACCGCTTGACCGAGCCTGACGCAGGAGGTGCTGTGCTGTTACGGCACAGTATGGCGGCGTTCGGTCAAAAAACATCCGCACCGTTAAGGCTTCATTAAGCTTTACAGGTGTTTACTATGTTCATCCAGTGATCTGGATTCTTACCGAGTGGTTGGAGCCACTTTGTTTGACGCCTCCCTGTTAAACTCCTGAGAGCCGCCTTATCCGCGGCTCTTTTTTTGTCTCGATTTCTCTTTTTTTGTCCGCACCCCAGGGGGGCCGCCCGACAGGGGTGCCGTTAACCTTCTGTTAAACATGTGCTTGCCTTCACCGGTGACGAAGCGCATTTTCAAGCTTCAGTCAGATAGGGTTCCGGGTGTATCGGCAGGGAGCCGAATCGGCCGGTTGCAAGTGCAGGGGCGTATCAATGAACGAGCCTTCGAAGGGCAGTGCGAAAACCGTCAAGCTGGCGGAACGCCGGGTTTTCTCGCAATCCTTCAAGCCGCTTTACCAGGAAGGCATGGGTCTGGTCGAACAGGCCGCCGAATATCTCGACGGCAAGGGCCGGGCCGAGGCGAAGAAGCTGTCGCGGCTGGCCGCCACGCTCTACGCGGCCGAATCGATGCGGCTGACCACCAGGCTGATGCAGGTTGCCTCCTGGCTGCTTTTGCAGCGCGCCGCCAATTCCGGCGAGATGACCCGTGACCAGGTGGCATCGGAAAAGTCCAAGGTGCGCCTCGACACCGCTTCCGCCCATGACGAAGCCGCCGGTTGGGCCGAACTGCCCGAGGATTTCCTCGACCTCGTCACCCGCTCGCTGCGCCTGCAAGCGTTGGTGCGCCGCATGGACGACGAGATCTATGGCTCCGGCGCCATGGTCGACATGCAACCGATGGCTCGCCGCCCCAACCCGGTTTCCGACCAGATCAGCCTGCTCAACACGGCTTTCGCTCGGGGTTAGACCGCGGTCCGCCTTCTGTTTCCGGTTTGTTCACATTTCGCTGGCATCGCTGTCCGCCGGAGGTAAACTCGGCAAATGGCGGAAGCGATTCGCATCATCGGTATCGATCCCGGGCTTCGGCGCACCGGCTGGGGCATCGTCGAAAGCCTCGGCAATTCGCTGCGCTTCATTGCTTCCGGCACTGTGAAATCAGACGATAAGGCCGCGCTGGCAACGCGGCTATGCCAGCTGCATGACGGGCTTGCCGAAGTCCTGCATGCCGCCATGCCGCACGAAGCGGCGGTCGAACAGACCTTCGTCAACAAGGACGCGGTGGCAACGCTGAAGCTCGGTCAGGCACGCGGCATCGCCATGCTGGTGCCGGCGCGTGCCGGCCTCGTCGTTGCCGAATATGCGCCTAACGCAGTCAAGAAAGCGGTGATCGGCGTCGGGCATGGCGACAAGAAGCAGATCCACATGATGGTGAAGGTGCTGTTGCCGAAAGCCGTCTTCGATACCGAACATGCCGCCGACGCGCTTGCCATCGCCATTTGCCACGCGCATCACCGGCAAAGCGTGGCTTACCGGATGGCGCTCGCTGGTTAGCGATGTTCTTGACTTGTTCGTCGGGTTGGAATAATCCTTACTTGTAAGAAAGGGGTGTTTCATGCGTGTGACGAGCAAAGGTCAAGTGACAATCCCACGGGATCTGCGGGAGACATTTGGGATTGGCGCCAACAGCGAAGTCATCTTCGGCATCGAGGGCGGCAAGATCACGATCACGCCGAAGCATGACAAGGGGCGGTTGGCCGACCGCGAAAGACTCGATCGTTTTCTTGCTGCGCTCGATCGGCTTGAGGGCAGCGGCGATCAGACAATGAATGCCGATGCCGTCATGGCTTTGACCCGGGATCGCTAATCTTGGCGACGCTTGTCGACACCAACGTGCTTGTCGATATCGCCGTTCGCGATCCCGTCTGGTCAAAGTGGTCGTGGTCCAAAATGGTGTCTGCCCTCGAGCAAGGCAGCCTGGTCATCAATCAGATTATCTACGCCGAGTTTTCGATGCGCTATGAGGCGATAGACGATGTCGATGATGCCTTGCCTGAAGACGAGTTCCGGCGCGAAAGTCTCCCGTTCGAGGCGGCCTTTGCTGCGTCGAGAGCGTTCTCGGTCTATCGGCGGTTGGGCGGACCTCGAGAGAAGGTGATGCCCGACTTCTTGATTGGGGCTCACGCTGCCATCCGAGGCTATCCCATTCTTACTCGCGATCCCGCAGGTTTCAGAAAGTACTTTCCAGATGTCGAGCTCATCACGCCCGATACTCATCCCTAACGGGGATTGCGTCCAATGATCGGCAAGCTCAAGGGCACGCTGGACGAGGTCGACGAGGATCATTGCCTCGTCGATATCCATGGCGTCGGCTACGTCGCCTATTGTTCAGCGCGCACGCTGGCGGCGCTGCCTTCGCCCGGCGAAGCGGTGGTGCTGTTCATCGAGACCTATGTCCGCGAGGACATGCTGCGGCTCTACGGCTTCCAGTCAGTGCTGGAACGCGAGTGGTTCCGGCTGCTGATGAACAATGTTCCCGGCGTCGGCGCCAAGGTGGCGCTGGCCATCCTGTCGACGCTGGCGCCGGCCGACCTCGCCAATGCGATTGCGCTGCGCGACATCGCCATGGTTTCTCGCGCACCCGGCGTCGGCAAGAAGGTGGCCGAGCGCATCGTCACCGAACTGAAGAACAAGGCGCCGGCCTATGCCGGAACCGCTTCGGGCACCATCGGCCTGAAACAGGAGCTCGGCGACGGCGTGGCATCCGCGCCGATCACCGACGCGGTCTCGGCGCTGGTCAATCTCGGCTATTCGCGCGACACGGCCGCCAATGCGGTGGCGGCGGCGCTGAAGACGGCGGGCGAGGATGCCGATGCGCCGAAGCTGATTCGCTTCGGGCTGAAGGAACTTGCGCGGTGAGCCGCCGCTTGTTCAGCCCCTTGCCGTGTGCAAGGAAGGCGGCATGAGCCTGTCGCCCCGCTTGATTGCACCGGAAAAACGCGGCGAGGATGCCGAGCAGACCTTGCGGCCGCAGACGCTCGACGATTTCGTCGGCCAGGCGGCGGCGCGGGCGAATCTCAAAGTGTTCATCGAGGCCGCCAAGAGCCGCAGCGAGGCGCTCGACCATGTGCTGTTCGTCGGGCCGCCTGGTCTCGGCAAGACGACGCTGGCGCAGATCATGGCGCGCGAGCTCGGCGTCAATTTCCGCTCGACCTCGGGTCCGGTCATCGCCAAGGCCGGCGATCTTGCCGCGCTGCTGACCAATCTCGAGGAAGGCGACGTGCTGTTCATCGACGAGATCCATCGGCTGAGCCCGGCGGTGGAGGAGATCCTTTATCCGGCGATGGAGGATTTTCAGCTCGACCTGATCATCGGCGAAGGCCCGGCGGCGCGCTCGGTCAAGATCGACCTCGCCCGCTTCACCCTCGTCGCCGCCACCACGCGGCTTGGCCTGCTGACCAATCCGCTGCGCGACCGTTTCGGCATTCCGGTACGGCTCAATTTCTACACGGTCGAGGAGCTGGAGCAGATCGTGCGGCGTGGCGCGCGTATCCTGCAAATGCCGCTCGGCAACGACGGCGCGCTGGAGATCGCGCGGCGCGCGCGGGGCACGCCACGCATCGCCGGCCGGTTGTTGCGCCGTGTGCGCGATTTCGCCTCGGTGGCCGGCGATGGCCATGTCGACCGCAAGATCGCCGACGAAGCGTTGACCCGGCTGGAAGTCGATGCGCTCGGCCTCGACTCGCTCGACCGCCGGTACCTCAGCATGATCGCGCGCAATTTCGGCGGCGGGCCGGTCGGCATCGAGACGATCGCCGCAGGCCTGTCCGAACCGCGCGATGCCATCGAGGACATCATCGAGCCTTATCTGATCCAGCAGGGTTTCATCCAGCGCACGCCGCGCGGCCGCATGCTGACGGCCAATGCCTGGCGCCATCTCGGCCTCGACGCGCCGAAGGATCTGGCGCAGCAGCAGATCAACCTGTTCCAGGAAGAATAGCGGCCGGGCGATCAGGCGCAGGTTCCGGGCCGACGAAGGATCTGTGAGCGGCCTGCGCAAAATATCCTCGGCTTCGCCGGTTTGCCGGCGCATTCGTCGGCTCTGGTGGCGGTGCCATCCCGGGGCAATCTCGCCCCGATGGTTTGCCGGAGCCATGCAATGATCACCAGACGCGGATTCCTGCGCTTCATCGGCGGGTCGGTTCTGTCGGTTGCCGCGTTCAGCGCCTATGCGGCCGGCATAGAGCCGATGCTGCTGACGCATGTGAAACGCTATGCGCTAACGCCGCCGCATTGGCCTGATGGCCTGAAGCTGCGCATCGTCGCGCTTGCCGATATCCATGCCTGCCGGCCATGGATGACGCCGGAGCGGATCGCCTCACTTGTCGAAGACGCGAATGCCCTGCAGCCGGACGTGATCGTCCTGCTCGGCGATTATATCGCCGGCATGCCCTTGGTGACCGGCCCGGTGACGCCGTCGCAATGGGCCTCCGCCCTCTCGGACCTCAAGGCACCGCTCGGCGTGCTCTCGATTCTCGGCAACCATGACTGGTGGGCAGATGGCTTCGCGCAGCGCGCCGGGGCCGGCCCGACCGTAGCGCGCAAGGCCCTGGAGAAAGTCGGCATTCCGGTGCTGGAGAACGATGTCGTGCGCCTGGAAAAGGATGGGCATGGTGTCTGGATTGCCGGGCTTGCCGACCAGCTGGCACTGCTGCCGACCAGCGACCGCGCCGGCTTCACGGGGCTGGACGATCTCGACGGCACGCTGGCCAAGGTCAGCGACACCTCGCCCATCATCCTGCTTGCGCACGAGCCGGATATTTTTCCGAAAGTGCCGTGGCGCGTCTCGCTGACCCTGTCCGGCCACACCCATGGCGGACAAATTCGGCTGTTCGGCTATTCGCCGGTCGTGCCATCGCGTTTCGGCAACCGCTACGCCTATGGCCACGTCGTCGAGAAGGATCGCAATCTGATCGTCTCCGGCGGGCTCGGTTTCAGCATATTGCCGGTGCGTTTCGGGATGCGGCCGGAAATCCTGTCGATCGACCTTGGCTAATCCAGATCGCCTCAGTGAAGCGATTTGATCGCGTCCATCACGTCCGGCTCGGCCTTGTCGCCGTTGAAGGCATCGACGATGCCGAAGGCGCCGCCATAGCTCCACACCGACCATGAGAAGCCGTGTGCTTCGGCACGCGCGATCATGTCCCTGACATAGGCGGCCCGATACCCGGCGGGCATCACATAGGAATTGCCGTATTCCTGGCGGATCATGCCGAACTCGCCCAGCGTGATATTTCCAGGCTTGACGCCGTTGGCCCTCGCCCACGCCTCGACCTTTTCGAACGGCGCATCCATCAAGCCGAGCAGTCTGTCGGGGCTGTCCATGCTGGCGACCTGTTCGTCAAGATAGGCAAGCAGGCCGCTTTGCCGCGTCCATGGCGCCTCGGCCTTGATCCTGGCGCGGATGGTGTCGAGCGTCACGTCGAGCTGTGCCTTGGGCACCGCGGTCAACGGATAGGGCAGGCCAGTCACATAGGGGATGAAGTCTCCGGCCCAGGTTGCGCCCTGATGGGTGAGCAGAAACGGATCGTAGGAATGGAAGGTCCAGATGACGTTGTCGTCCGGAATCGTCTTCGGGTCGATCTTTTCCAACGAACTCGCGGCGGAATAGCAGGCGCCGGTCAGCACCAGGGTCAGTTTCGTCGCCGAGGATCGCGCCGCCGCGAACAGTTTGCGCTGGCGGTCCGGCCACAGGCTGGTGCCATCGCTGTCGCAGTCGACGATCGGTTCGTTCATGGGCTCGAAGGCGACCTGGGCGGGATCTTCGCTGGCCAGCGTGCGGGCCATCTTGCGGACCATCTCGACATAGGCGTCGAAGGTCCGTGGGTCGCCCATCACTTCAGCCATTCCGATCTTGCGGCTGCCGCCGGCCGGGATCAGGTGCATGTCGACGATCACCTTGAGTCCGGCGCGGTTGATCATGCGCACCGAGTCCAGCACGCTGGCATAGAGATCGTCACGCAAGGCCACGGTCTGGTCGGACAGAAAGGGCGATGGATCGACCGGCATGCGCAGGAAATCGAAGCCGGCATCCTTCAACGCCTTGAGGTCGTCCTCCCCAAGGAATTTCCGCCACTCCGGATAGGGCAGGATGGCCTTGGCGTCGCCCCACTGGTCCTCGCCGGGCCAGGTGACCCACTGGTCGAGATTGAGGCCGCGCTTCATCGAGAATTTCGCGGTCTGGCCAGGCAGCGCCAAAGCCACCAACACGAACAGCGTCGCCGTCAAACTCTTGATCATCGCCGTCAACAGTGCCATCCGATGCTGTGTCACGCGGGAAACAGGTGCCTCGTCGGGGCTGAAAAAGGAAGCGCAATGGGCGATCATGGTGAATCGGCGACGCTGCTGGCCGGGCTTTCCGGTGCGCTGACGGCGTTCGGCCACCGGCTGATGGCGCGAGTCTATTATGCCGACACCGATTTCTCCGGCGTCGTCTATCATGCGCGCTATCTCGAATTCTTCGAACGCGGCCGCTCCGACTATCTCAGGCTGACCGGCGTGCACCACACAGAGCTTGCCGACGGCAAGCATGGCGAAAGAATAGTCTGGGTGGTGCGCCGCATAGAGATCGACTTTCGCGGCCCGGCCCGGATCGACGACATCCTGACCGTCGACACCCGCACCGAGGAGATTTCCGGCGCGCGCATCTTCATGGCGCAACAGCTCAAGCGCGGCGACGAGGTGCTGGTCGAGGCCAAGGTCGAGGCGGCGATCATCGGCGAGAATGGCCGCCCAAGGCGCTTTCCCAAGGAATGGGTGGCGGCATTCATGCCACGGGTGGGATGATATTCAGGTGATGCCGGCCTGCAAACGGTGATTCCCTGCGCTTCCGGTGCTCGGGTACTTCAGGTACCCTCCGCTCCGGTTCTCGGAAACCACCGCTTTCGGCTCGGCCTGACCTGAATCTCAACCCATCCCGACTTCGCGCTTGGATGATGGCGTTACAACTGTGCGGGCGTGGCAATGCGCCGCGCCTTATATACTAACCCATCCTTAACCATAACGGTTCATGAAGAGATTGGTGAAGATTGGCGTTATCGAACGCCTTCCTTTCACCAATATTTGCCCTGAAAAGGCCGACAACGGCACAGTTTGGGGTTGTTCCGGTAGCTTCGTGCGAACCGACCACAAGGGATGCCAGGGGCCAGCCGCCAGCTTCGCCCGGAAAATCTTAAGGACGTAACGATGGAAAATATCGCACTCGCCGATCCGGGCGCGCAATTGTCGGTTTGGTCGCTGTTCGTTTCGGCCAGCTGGGTGGTCAAGCTGGTCATGATCGGCCTGCTCTGCGCCTCGGTCTGGACCTGGGCGATCA
>NZ_RZQE01001060.1:0-449 GCF_004022955.1 Mesorhizobium sp. M7A.F.Ca.US.002.01.1.1
GAGCAGGAGCAGGAGCGCGGCATCACCATCACGTCCGCCGCGACCACGACCTTCTGGAAGGCTCGTGACGGCAAGATGCACCGCTTCAACATCATCGACACCCCCGGCCACGTCGACTTCACCATCGAGGTCGAGCGTTCGCTGCGCGTGCTCGACGGCGCCATCGCGCTGCTCGATGCCAATGCCGGTGTTGAGCCGCAGACCGAGACTGTCTGGCGCCAGGCCGACAAGTATCGCGTTCCGCGCATGATCTTCTGCAACAAGATGGACAAGATCGGCGCCGACTTCTATCGCTCGGTCGAGATGATCGGCTCGCGCCTCGGTGCGCATGCTGTTGTCATGCAGCTGCCGATTGGCGCCGAGACCGAGTTCAAGGGCGTTGTCGACCTCGTCGAGATGAACGCGCTGGTCTGGCGCGACGAGACGCTGGGCGCTGCCTGGGATATCGT
>NZ_RZQE01001061.1:0-447 GCF_004022955.1 Mesorhizobium sp. M7A.F.Ca.US.002.01.1.1
ACTTCAACCCGTTCATCGCCGCAGGCGCGCTCGGCCAGACGATCGACGATTACAATGGTGACGCGTTCGACCACGGCGCGCTGGACTTCGTCGGCGGTGCGGGCATCAACTGCATTCCCACCAACGGGCGCCCGATCGGAACCAGGCCGACCCTGCCCGGCACGCCGAAATGGGGCAGCGCCTGGAAGAAGGCAACGGTCGAGGGCTACAAGAGCACGCTTGGCTACTCGTCCCAGGGAAGCAGCTACGCGACGCGCAACAACTACCTCGACCTCGACCCGACCTACAAGGACCGTTTCGGGCGGCCGCTGATGCGCATGACGTTCGATTTTCCCGACAACGACATCCGCATGTCGAACTATGTCTGCGACCGGATGGAGGAAATCGCCAAGGCGCTCGGCGGAAAGCAGTACGCCGTCAGCCGCCGCAAGAAAGGCTGGGACCTGT
>NZ_RZQE01001062.1:0-446 GCF_004022955.1 Mesorhizobium sp. M7A.F.Ca.US.002.01.1.1
GGCCAGCGTGCGGCCATGTTCGACGACGGCGACGCTGACGCACCAGGTGCGCTGGCCTTCCAGGAAACCGCGCGTGCCGTCGATCGGGTCGACGACGAAGGTGCGGCGTGCCGAAAGCCGGACCGGATCGTCAACTGTCTCTTCCGACAGCCAGCCATAATCCGGCCGCGCCGCCAGCAATGTTTCGCGCAGATAGGCGTCGGCCGCGTGGTCGGCCTCGCTGACCGGTGATGTGCCGCCCTTCATCCAGACTTGCGGGCTGTTGCCGAAGTAGCGCATGGCGATCACCCCCGCCTCGCGGGCGGCATCGCGCAGCAGCGGCAAGTCTTCGGTGGCTCCGGCAGTGGTCAGGTCATGCTCCGGCAAGGGTCATGCCTTCGATCAGGAGCGTCGGCGCCGCGGTGCCGAAATTGCGGTCGAGGTCATCGGCCGGCACCATGTTGAGG
>NZ_RZQE01001063.1:0-443 GCF_004022955.1 Mesorhizobium sp. M7A.F.Ca.US.002.01.1.1
GGATCCTGGTGATCGGAGGAAAGGTGGTGGCGCTTGCCGAGAGGGTCCCGGCACATGTCGTCGGCGATGGCCGGAGTTCTGTCGCCGAACTCGTCGAGGAGACGAACCACGACCCGCGACGGGGAGAGGGCCATTCTTCGGTGCTGACCCGCATCGAGATCGACGAATGTGTCGAGCATTTCCTGTCAAAGTCGCAGCTCACGCTTTCGAGCGTTCCAGCGCCGGGTCAAATGGTGCTCCTGCGACCCACCGCTAATCTGTCGACCGGCGGGACGGCAATTGACCGGACGGATGAAATCCATCCGGAAAACGCGCTGATCGCCAGGCGGGCGGCACAGATCGTCGGTCTCGACATTGCGGGGATCGACTTCGTCTGCCCTGACATTTCCCGGCCGGTCAGCGAGACCGGCGGCGGCATCATAGAGGTGAATGCCGGTCCCGGG
>NZ_RZQE01001064.1:0-441 GCF_004022955.1 Mesorhizobium sp. M7A.F.Ca.US.002.01.1.1
GCCATATTGGCCGAGCGCGCGATATGCGCCTCGCCGGCGTTGCGGAACTCGAGTTCCGGACGCTCTTCCTCGCAATAGGGGCAGCGGATGAGAAGCATTTGTTCGTTCCTACAATTCGCCGTGGCCGACGCGGGCGCCCGCCGGTTGATCGCAAAGCTTCTGTCCCAGGGTCGCGAACGGCGCGACGAGCCGGATGCGTTCCTCCACGCTTGCAGCGGGACGAAACAGATCGCGCGACGCCATGTTGCCGAGAGTGAGTTGCATCGGATCGGTGGTGACGATGACTTGACGCGGCTGGAATGTCTCGTCTTCGTCAAGCCCTTCGGGACGTCCCTCGAAGAACATCACCACCCGCTGGCCGCCGCTCCAGACGCAGGCCAGCGTGCCGTCGTCGACCGAAAACGGCCAGACGGTCTCGTTGCCGGTGCGGCTGATCGGTTG
>NZ_RZQE01001065.1:0-436 GCF_004022955.1 Mesorhizobium sp. M7A.F.Ca.US.002.01.1.1
GCTTCTTATCAATGTAATCCCGCAAGAGAGTTTCGTACGTGCGGAATGCCTCCTGATATCGTCCCTCGGCCCTGAAAAGTTCACCCGCCAAGATATAGGCCGAAATCATGGCCAGGGCTGAACCTTGTCCGGCCAACAAGGACACGCAAAACGCGGCATCGCCCGTTAGAGCAATGCGGCCTTGCGACCACCTGTTCATCCTGATCTGGCTGACGCTGTCGAAATAGAGATCGTCGATCCCATCCAGCGCATTCAAAATACTTGGACATTCCCACCCGCCACCGCCGTAAATTTTTCGCAGCACTGCCTTCTGCATTTCCAGCGTCGCTGGCACTGGGTCGTTGCCCGCAGCAAAGACGAACAAGAAGAGCGTTCGGTTATCACGCAGCGTGAAACGCCCGAGCATTCTTCCTGGCTGGCCGTACATCAAATACAC
>NZ_RZQE01001066.1:0-432 GCF_004022955.1 Mesorhizobium sp. M7A.F.Ca.US.002.01.1.1
CTGCTTGGCTCAGGGCCTCGATCTCAGCCATCTGGATGCCCATTTCGACAAATGCCGAAAGAACGGCGAACCGGTCAGCCAGTGCGACGCGCGCCAGTCCGGCCAGAATCCCGGCATTGATTGCGTGGGCGGCTGGAAACGGCAGCAACGCCGGTGTCATCGTCGCGGCCGTGGCCGAACCATTGTCACGCCATCCCGCGGCCAGAGCAATCCAGCCGACCGGCGTTGTTGGCGGCGTCGCGCCGGCTGTGCTGAGCGCCGCCTGGTGGCGGCGACTGTCCGGTTCGCCCACCCAGTTGTGGACCAGCGGGAGCAACTGATGATCGGTCTCATCCAACAGGTCGGCCAGGTGGCTCAGGCATTCATGGGCCCACCAGACCGCGGCTCGCTCGGGAAGCAGGTAGGCACAAAATGTAACCGCTTCCTCGGGAA
>NZ_RZQE01001067.1:0-427 GCF_004022955.1 Mesorhizobium sp. M7A.F.Ca.US.002.01.1.1
GCTGAGAAGCCTGCGTTCGGCGGCGCAGTTGGAAGGGCTACGGCAGCGGTCGCTGGATCTGGGCTTTGTCTACTCGTCGCCACCCGATGATGATCCGGATGTCGCCGCCATGGCGCTGCGGCATGAGCCGCTGGTGCTGGCGATCCCCGAAGATGACCCACTCGTTGAAGTGCCAGAGATCGGGCCTCACCATCTTGACGGTCGCACCTGGATCACCGTCGTGCGCCAGCCGGACGACACCAATCGCGGCCAGTTCCTTGCCGCCTGCGCCAAAGCCGGCTTTTTGCCCGACATCGCCTATGAGACGGCGGACCCGCTGACCTCGCTCGGCCTTGTCAGCGCGGGTCTCGGCTTGGCGACGGTGCAAGCCAGCCTGCGTGCCGCCGCGCCGCCGCGGATCGTGTTTCGCGACCTGCCGTGGTTCGAC
>NZ_RZQE01001068.1:0-424 GCF_004022955.1 Mesorhizobium sp. M7A.F.Ca.US.002.01.1.1
GGGTGCATTGGCCGATCGAGACCTGGCAGTGAACGTATCGGATTGCAACTGAACAATCCGAGCTTTGCCACGAAAGTGTCGGCATCTTGTTGGAAACGCAAATGGATCCGCGGCGGCTCGGTTTGGAGTTTACGGAAAGCACGCTCTCCCAGCGTCCGACGGAATGCCCGCGCAAGCTGGCTGCGACCAGCTACAAGGCTTTTTACTTTCCTGACCGATGCCGAACCAGAAACTTCAGGATCTCTTCGACGACGGATCAAGGCGGGCGCCCGCCTGACAATGCGATTATGTGATTTCCAGGCGGTCCACAGGGCGCTGCCGCGATCAGCCTAGCCGTTCATCGGGTGCAAGGCGGGAGATTAAGCCGCAAATCGAGAAACGCAGCCCCTCCGGCGCAAAGTCGAGATCCGGAGGCTGTCCGAAC
>NZ_RZQE01001069.1:0-422 GCF_004022955.1 Mesorhizobium sp. M7A.F.Ca.US.002.01.1.1
TTCCTGAAGGGCGAGGGCGGGGTGAAGGCCAGTGTCAAGCAGGCCGGGCGCTGGTTCCAACTCGCCGCCGAGAAAGGCCATGCCGGCGCCCAGGCGACGCTGGGCCATCTGTTGTTCCAGAGCGGCAAGATCGTTCGCGGCCTGGCGATGATGACGGCAGCGCTCGAACGCGCTTCGCCGGCTGACCAGCCCTGGATCCGCGGCATGCAGGAAGAGGCATTTGCCACCGCGGGCGAGGCCGACCGTCGCACCGCCATCTCGCTGGCCGATGATATCCTCACCAAGGGCAACAACGCGGACCAGTAGTTTTGCTGGCGGCTGAACTGCCGATCTCCCCCACGAAGCGGGAGATTGCTCAGTTCGCGATCGGCTCCGTCGGCACCATGCTGGGCGCCGGCGTCGAGATCGGCGTGACATGGGGG
>NZ_RZQE01000106.1:0-15272 GCF_004022955.1 Mesorhizobium sp. M7A.F.Ca.US.002.01.1.1
GCGTGCTGCGCTGCAGGAGCCGCACGCCGAGTTCCTGCTCAAGCCGGGCGACACTTTTGCCGACAGCGGAAGCCGAGATGCCAAGCGCCCGTCCGGCAGCGACGAAATTGCCGAATTCGGCGGTGCGGGCAAAGGCCAGGAGCCCGTTGAGACGATCCATCGTGTCATTCCATTCGAGCGTTTCAGTCCGATATACCAGGAGATATAACACCATTTTTCCTGAAATGCCGACGACCTATCTTGTCATCACGACCGGCTCCGCAATCGCGGCCCACCGGCGAGTGCTGTTTCAGATAGGAAAATCCATGACTTCCAGGACCACAACCGGCTCTGCCGAGAGATGGCTCGTGCTCTTGTCCGTGTGCCTTGCCGCGATGACGATGCCATTGACCTTCACCGGTCCGGCCGTCGCTCTGTCGCGCATCGCGGCCGATCTCAGCGGCAGTCCCATCGAGCTCAACTGGGTGACCAACGCCTTCATGCTGACCTTCGGCGCCACCCTGATGGCGTCGGGCGCCCTGGCCGACAACCACGGCCGCAAGCGCCTCTTCCTCGTCGGCCTCTCCCTCTATATCCTGGCATCACTGGGCGCGATGCTGGCGCCGGACATCATCTGGTTCGACATCTTCCGGGCCGTGCAGGGGATCGGCAGTGCGGCCGCCTTCGCTGGCGGCGCCTCGGCACTCGCCCAGGAATTCGAAGGGCCATTGCGGCTGCGCGCCTTCAGCTTCCTCGGCACCAGTTTCGGCATCGGCCTCGCCTTCGGCCCGATCGCGTCGGGCCTGCTCATCTCCGCATTCGGCTGGCGGTCGATCTTTCTTCTGGTTGTGGCACTCGCGATTGCCGCCGCCATGCTCGGCCTGCGCACCATCAGGGAATCGCGCGACCCGGATGCGACGGGCCTCGACTGGGCGGGAGCCGGCACCTTCACGATCGCGCTGGCGTCGCTGACCTATGGCGTGCTCCAGGCGCCGCAGAGCGGCTGGGCTGATCCCCTCGTCGTCACGCTTCTGGCCGCTTCTATCATCTGTTTTGTCGCCTTCGTCGTTGTCGAGCGGCAAGCACAACGGCCGATGCTCGATCTCACGCTGTTTGCCTACCCCCGCTTCGTCGGCGTCCAGTTCCTGGCTGCGGCACCCGCTTACGCCTTCGTCGTCCTGCTCGTCCTGTTGCCGATCCGTTTCATCGGCATCGAAGGGATGAACGAGATCAAGGCCGGGCAATTGATGATCTGCCTCTCAGGTCCGCTGCTGATCCTGCCGATGCTCGCCGGCCAGCTGGCGCGCTGGATCGCACCGGCCACCATCTGCGGCGTCGGCCTGCTCGTCGCTGCCGCCGGGCTTGTCTGGCTGAGCCTGACACCACCGGTCGATAGTGCGCTGATGGCGCCGCTGATGCTGATCGGCGTCGGCATCGCTCTGCCCTGGGGATTGATGGACGGGCTTGCGGTCAGCGTCGTGCCAAGGGAGCGCGCCGGCATGGCGGTCGGCATCTTCAACACCACCCGCGTCGCCTGCGAGGGTGTGGCGCTGGCGATCGTCATGGCGACGCTTTCCGGCTTTGCCGCCGCGCAGCTCGCCGCACAAGGAATGGCATCTTCGACGGACGCAGCGGCGGCAGCCCAGTTGCTGGTGACCGGCAATCTCGGCGAAGCAGCACAACATTTGCCCCAAGCCGGAGCCATTGTTCTGGTCCAGGCCTACGAGACGGCGTTCGACAGGCTGCTGATCGTGTTGGCGGCGATCACCGTCGTCACCGCCCTTGTCGTCTTCCTTGGCCTGCGTCGCGTATCGGCTTCCGAGCGCGAAACCGCCGCCCTGCCGGCATGCCAGAAAGGGTAGCCGTCAGCGGACGGGCCTCGCTATCAATCCAGCCTGTGCATCAGGTCCTCATCCAGCCAACGGCCGAAGAAATAGACCAGTTGCTTGTGCCACCACGGCCAGTCGTGGCTGACATCGCCGCCCCAATAATCGACCCAGGCGGGAATGGATTTGTCGCGCAGGATCTGTTCCAACCTGCGCGTCTCGACCAGCATCCGCTCTTCCCACGCGCCCTGCCCGCAGCAGAAGATCAGCCTGAGCGTCTTCAGCCGGGCCAGCAGTTTGGGATCGACGATGCCGGGCAGATAGTCCAGCGGCGAGTTGTAGAAAATGTCGCCCTCGAGCGCCCTGCCGAAAAAATCGCGGGCCGAATAGACGCCCGACAGCGCGATGACGCCGCTGGCGAGTTCGGGAAAGCGGAAGACGAAGTTCGAGGAGTGATAGCCGCCCATCGAACAGCCCGAGAACAGCGGCTTCAGCTTGCGCCCGCCATTGGCCTGCTCGGCCGTGGACAGGAAGTCCGGCAGCGCTTCCTCGCGCACATAGCGGAAATAGGCCTCGTGGCGGGCAATGCGATGAGCCGCGTCGGCATGCTTGTCGAAGAAGGATTCCGAATCGACGCCGTCGACCGTGAACAGCTGGATGCGGCCGGTGTCGATGAATTCGGCCAGTGCGCCCACCCCGCCGGAATCCTCGAACTGGTAGAACCGGCCCTGCGAGGTCGGAAACACCACCACCGGCCGGCCGGCATGGCCGTAGCGCTTGTATTCCATGTCGCGGCCGAGTTGGCTCGAGAAATTCTTGTGATAGGAAATGTCCATCGCCTCACGCCTTTTCCGCGTGGATGTACGCGACCGCTTCGCGCAGCGCTGCTTCGTCTTTCGAGCGCATCTGGTAGGCGTAATTTCCCATGGCGCGGCTGAAAACCTCTTCGATGGCCTGATGGTGGACGATCTTGTCGCGGTGCGCGGCTAGCACGTCCTCATGGCTGTGCAAATAGTGGAGGCGTCGCTTGCGGCTGGCATAGGCGGTGAAATATTTGCCCTCGTAAGGGCCGCCGGCGGCATCCCTGACCACCATGTCGGCCCACGCCGCATAGACATCGATGTCGAACGTATAGTTGATCGCATCGGTCATCCACGCGCCGGGCGGGCGCATGTTGACCTCCAGCGCGATGACACGGTCGTCCTTGGTCTCGAACAGCTCGATGTGGAAGAAGCGTTCCCGCACGTCGAATGCTTTCAGGATCTTTCGACCGGCCTCCTCGACCGCCGGGTTGATCCTGGGAAAGCAGGTATAGCTCATGTGGCGGTCCTTGTTGACCACCTCCATGACGCTCTGGTCGTAGCGGTGGCTGGCCGCCAGCACCACCTCGCCGTCGCGGTTGACCAGCCCGTCATAGGTCACCACCAGCCCCTCGATGAACTGCTCCATGACGAAGGTCACGTCCTCGGGCTTGTCCCGGAAGAACTGGTCGAGCTCCTTGGCGTTGGAGATCTTGAAGGTGTTCGATGCGCCGGAACCGCTGTCGGGCTTGACCACCACCGGATAGCCAACGCGCCGGATGAAGGTCATGGCCCCGGCGCGGTCGGAACATTTGCGCTGCGCGATGGTGTCGACGCCGCTCTTGCGGAAGAAGGCACGCATGCGGCTCTTGCGCTTCAGGTTCTTCACGAAATCGAGCTTGGTGCCGTAGATGTTGAAATCGGTGCGGATGTTGGCTTCCAGCTCCAGCCAGTGTTCGTTGAGCGATTCAAAGCGGTCGATGCGGCCCCACTTGTGGATGAAATGCCCCATTGCCCGGAACACCGGATCATAGTCCTCCATGTCGGCGACACGGTAGTACTCGCTGAGCGCCGCCTTCAGCTTGGCGTCGAGCGCGTCATAGGGCGCGTCGCCGATACCGAGCACCCTGGCCCCGGCCTTCTTCAAACGGTCGCAGAAATCCGCGCCATTGGCGGGAAAATGCGGCGAGAAGAACACGAAATTCATGGACGACCCCTCCCGGTGACTGGACATCGCAACCCGTCGCCCAAGTCTGGCCCATTTGCCGCGCCTGGGGAAGAGCACGCGCGTCGGGGTGCCGCCCGTCTCAACCAGCCGGCAGACAAATCGGACAACTCATCTGCTGCCTAATCCGGACGACTGCTTACGACACGGCCTGCCGAACTCAGCTGAACAAAGGCCTGGCGGCGGCAGTCAGTTCGGCGGTGTTGGCAGCTTTTGTGCCGAAAGTTTTTTAATGATAGGAATTTTTTCTTGACTCCCTGCCCTCAGCTAAGGTACATTTTCATCCATGGTGCTGATTTGCGCCAGTGACCCGCCGAACAGGCGGGTTTTTCGTTTGACGCTTCGTCGGCCAACGCGCCGGCAAAGGCTCCGAAGCCCGTTAACCCGGATTCGTTGTCCTGCACGGCCTGCGGCCCGCTTCATCCCCAGCCTCCATTCGCTGGCGATAAAACCGGACAACTCACGTGCTAATCCGGACAACTCATGTGCTTACGACACGGCCCGCGGCCCACTTGCCTCCCACAAGCCGCTCCTGTAAGAGAACCGCCATGAACACGCGCGCCAGCAACGCTTCCCGTCCGACCGGTTTTTCCGGCGAGACCGTGCGCGCGCTGGCTTCGACCCTGCTTCTTCTCGGCCTTATCGGCGATCGCCGGGTTCGCTGAAGGAGCGCCCGGCGGTCGAACCGCCGCGCAAGCGCATGCTCCTTGGCAATCACATCAAGCGAACGAAATTCTGGTAAAGGCGCCGCTCGCCATCAATCCACCTGAAGGTGGATCCATGAGCCGCCGGGAGAAACGACGATGAACGCACGAGAAGAGATCCGCTCCGATGCCGCGGTAGCCGACACGGATTCGGCCAAAGGCATGCCCGACGCAGCCCGCAAATATCAGCCCTATCCGACCGTCGGTCTCACCGATCGCACCTGGCCCTCGAAGGTTATCGACAAGGCGCCGATCTGGTGCTCGGTCGACCTGCGCGACGGAAACCAGGCGCTGATCGATCCTATGGGCCATGAGCGCAAGGCACGCATGTTCGGCCTGCTGCTCGACATGGGCTTCAAGGAGATCGAGATCGGCTTCCCGTCGGCCTCCCAGACCGATTTCGACTTTGCCCGCTGGTGCATCGAGGAAGGCAACGTACCCGCCGATGTCTCGCTGCAGGTGCTGGTGCAGTGCCGGCCGGAGCTGATCACCCGCACCTTCGAGGCGCTGAAGGGCGCCACCAACCCGATCGTCCATTTCTACAATTCGACCAGCGAATTGCAGCGTCGCGTCGTCTTCGAGAAGGACGTCGGCGGCATCAAGCGGATCGCCACCGACGCCGCCAAGATGATCACCGACATGGCGGCCAAGGCCGGCGGAGGCTTTCGTTTCGAGTATTCGCCGGAAAGCTTTACCGGCACGGAGCTGGAAGTGGCGCTGGAGATCTGCAACGCCGTCACCGAGATCGTCAGGCCGACCGCTGACAACAAGCTGATCATCAACCTGCCCTCGACGGTCGAGATGTCGACACCCAACATCTATGCCGATCGCATCGAGTGGATGTGCCGCAACCTCGACAACCGGGAGAACCTGCTGGTCTCGCTGCATCCGCACAATGACCGCGGCACCGGCATCGCCACCACCGAGCTCGGCCTGATGGCCGGCGCCGACCGTGTCGAAGGCACGCTGTTCGGCAATGGCGAGCGCACCGGCAATGTCGACATCGTCACGCTGGCGCTGAACATGTACACGCAAGGTGTCGATCCGTTGATCGACTGCTCTGACATCAACCGGATGAAGGACGTCTATGAATATTCGAACCAGTTGAAGATCCCCGAGCGCCACCCCTATGTCGGCGAACTCGTCTACACCGCCTTTTCCGGTTCGCACCAGGATGCCATCAACAAGGGCATGAAGGCGCTGAAGAAGGCCAATACGAGCCTGTGGGAAGTGCCCTATCTGCCGATCGACCCGGCCGATGTCGGACGCAGCTACGAAGCCATCATCCGCATCAATTCGCAGTCCGGCAAGGGCGGCATCGCCTATGTGCTGCAGGCCGATTACGGCCTCAATTTGCCGCGCAACCTGCAGATCGAGTTCAGCCAGGAAATCCAGGCGATCACCGATGCCGAGGGCAAGGAAGTGCCGGCCAGGCGCATCTACGATCGCTTTCTCGAGACCTATGTCGACCAGCCCGGCGCGCGGCTGAAATTCCTCGATCACCACACCTATCCCAGCACCGAGATCAAGGGCCGGCGCGTCGTCGAGGCGGTCATCCTCGACAACGGCAAGGAACTGACGATATCGGGCACAGGCACCGGCCCGATCGACGGCTTCGTCGATGCGCTGTCACGTCATCTCGGTGTCGAGATGTCGGTGCTCGACTATTCCGAGCACTCGATGCAGCGCGGCTCGAACGCGTCGGCCATTTCCTATGTCGAGATGGAATATCCCGGCGGCAAGCTGTTCGGCGCCGGAATCAACACCAACATCGTCGCTGCCTCGCTGGAAGCAGTGATGTCCGCCGCCAACCGTATCGTCGGCAAAAAAGCCGGCTGACGCCCGACGGGAACAAAGATCGGAACCGTCCCAATCTGGTGATCGGTTCCGACCTTTCGGGCCGTTAACCACCGCGGAATTATCCGGTGGGTACGTGATCGCATAATGGGGTGTATACTTGTGTGGTGGTGCGGGACCTATATGATCGCGCCTCAACCTGTGCCGACTTCGAGAGGATCGACACTTGCAGCATGCCACGCCTGCCGCCCCCGCAGTGCGCGAGACACTGGAGCGACTGCTTGCCAGCCAAACGTTCGGCCGATCCGAACGCGCGCGCAAGCTGCTACGTTATCTTGTCGAACGTGAACAGGCCGGCGAAGCCGACAGGCTCAAGGGCTTTTCCATTGCCATGGATGTTTTCGGCAAGGACGGCGATTTCGACCCGTCCACCGATGCCGTGGTGCGGGTGCAGGCAGGCAGGCTGCGCGAGCTTCTGCAGCACTATTTCGCCAATGAGGGAATTGCCGAACCGGTCCGCATCGCCATTCCGCGCGGCGGCTATGTTCCTGCCTATGAATCGAATGCGATCCGCCTGCCGGATATTGCCGAGGCTGTTCCCGAACTCAGGCTGGACGGCGCCGCATCCGCCGATCGGTCAAACGAAGCCGGCACGGGCACGCCGGAGGCGATGTCTCTGACTTCCGTACCGACTTCGCCTGCCCCCTCGGTGGCGCGCCATCTCCGCTTTTTCTGGATGGCGATCGCGCTGGTCATCGCCATGTTGGGCGTACTGATTCTTCGCCAGGGCAGCACTGCCTTGCTGGCAGGCGGCGACATCTCGGCAACGCCGGAGACCGCTGGCGCAACCGCAAGCATCACATCGTCGGCAAGGGCTGACGCCCTGCCGCAAGTCTATATCGGACTCAAGGCTGACGGCTCCGACGCCAGCCGTGTCGCCGCATCGCTGCGCGCCGGCCTGAGTGGCTTCGATACGATCGACTTCATCGGCCGCGACACCGTCAACGATCCAGCCGACGACGCTGCGAGCTTCATATTCGACATCCTGCCCGGACCGGACGCGGGCGATATCACGATAGAACTGCAAAGCATGGCGTCCGGACGGGTGCTTCTATCGCGCAATCTCACCCCTGCCGACAGCGCACCTGCGGCGGTCGAAGACCGTATTGCCGACATGCTGAGCTCGGCACTCCCCGCCTCCGGCACCATCTACAACTATATCGAGCAGACCGGCACGCCAAACGGTCTGACGCAGTGCCTGCTGCTCAACGGCAAATATTACCTCGACCAGAACGCCAGGACCCATGAGGCGGCCTATCGTTGCCTCGAGAAGCTGGCCAATGGTGGAACCAAGTCCTCGCTCGTCTATTCGGAACTTGCTTCCCTGCATCTCGAGGCGGTGTCCGATCATTACGCCTATCCGCCCAACGCGACGATTGAAACAGCCGTCGAGTTTGCCCATCGCGGCGTGCAGATGGGTCCGACCAGCCCTTATGCGCATCGCGCCTACGGCTATGTCAGTTCGCGCCTCGGCAATACGGACGAATCAATCCGCTGGATGCGCAAGGCCTATGAACTCAACCCCTACGATCTCGGCATGGCCGCCGCTTACGGCTACGGGCTGATCTTCGCCGGACGATACGCCGAGGGAACGCCGATCCTCGATCATGCGGCGGAGACCTTCAGCGGACACCCGACATGGTGGGACTATGGGCTGTTCGTCGGTGAGCTCATGCTCGGCGACACGAACAAGGCAGTCGCGGCCAGCATGGCACTGAGAACGACGGCAACGAAATCACACTATCTGGCGGCACGGCTGATCGGCGCCAAGGCTGCCGGACAGGACCATCTGGTGAGCACGCTGCTGAAACAGTTGACCACCGAGTTCCCCAAATTTGCCGCCGATCCGCGGGCGACTTTCGTCGAGCGGAAATATCCGGCCGACCTGACCGACCGGCTGGTTCAGGCACTGCGCGCTGCCGGGCTCGGCAGCCCGAGCTGACACCATCGACGTCCGCGGACTGGCTGCGCCGTGTCCCGATGGGTTTACTGCGCTTCGATCGCCGAATGCCGGTTGATCCCCAAGTTCTGTACACAACCGTACAAATCGCGAAAATTTTACTGGTCATCATGTCGGACTAGGAGCAATTCAGCCACGATTGGTGTCGCGCATTCTGCAATAACAAAAAATCAGCTTTCATGACCGCATCACTTTTTGCCGCCGAAGAGGGTGTTGGCTCGAAGGCCATCGTCCTGCTGCACGGTTTCGGCGGCTGCCACGATGTATGGCGCGAGGTGATTTCCGCCCTGACGCCTTCCACGCATACGCTGGCCTATGATCTGCCTGGGCATGGGATGTCGCTCGACTTTCCCGCCGCCGGTCCGGCCAGGGTGGCGGCTAAGGCCGTGCTGACCGACCTCTCGGAGCGTCGGCTGAAGCGCGTTCATCTCGTGGGCCACTCGATGGGTGGTGCCGTGGCGGCGCTGATGGCGCTGGCCGAGCCCGAAAAGATAGCCTCGCTGACGCTTCTGGCACCGGGCGGCCTTGGCCCCGAAATCAACGGGCCGCTGTTGCGCCGCTATGCCGAAGCCGCGGATCGGTCCGAGATCCGCTCCTGCCTCTCCGTGATGTCGGGACCTTCTGCCCTGCCGCTCGAACATACGGTGGACATCCTTTGGGAAATGCGCAGGCGACCCGGCCAACTCGAAAAGCTGGTCGGGATCGCGGCCGCCATGACCGTGGACGATCGGCAAGGCGTCATCCCGCACGATCGCCTCGATCGGCTGAACATGCCGGTAATGGTGGCATGGGGAACCAGCGATGCGGTGCTGCCCTTTACCCAGGCGGATGACCTGCCGGCGCATTTTCACGTGCACCACGTGCTGGAGGCGGGCCATATGCTGGCCGAGGAAGCACCCGACCTCGTTGCCGAGATCATTCGCCGCAACACCAGCCGCCGCGCCAGGCCGCACCGCCAGAAATTCGCCGCCGCAGCAAGCTGACCTTTTCGCGCACGACGACCCTCCTGAGCATCCCGACGCCGTCGATCTCGCCAGTGCATTTTGCTGGCGGCTGTGTTAACCCAGTGTTAACCAAACCCACGAGGCAGACGCCGATGAAGGAAGCAGGCGAGAAGACCATCGACCAGTCGAAGAAACTGTCCGATGCCATCCGTGATGTCAAAAATGCCTTCGCCGACCGCGACGATGTCGTCGTCGACATGCGCGAGGCGCATCGCATGCGTCTCGATCTGCTTGCCGCCGAGCTGGCGCCGGTTTTTGCCGATGTTCCGGCCGACATGGACAATTTCGACTTTGTCGTCTCGTCGGGCTTGCAGCCGCGCCTGTGGATCGACGCCATCAGCCATGTCGCCATGGGGCGCGACCGCCGCACCTATCGCTTCCTCAAGGACACCCGCATCGGCCGGGTGGTGCTTGCCGAATCCACTGAGATGAAATCGGTTGCCGATTCCGTGACGCGCTATGTCGCCGAGCGCATCGTCGAGCGTCAGAGGATGCTGGAAGGCGGCGTCGAACCCGCCGTCGCCGGCCTGAAACGTGCGTATGTGCCAGAAGCCGAACCGCCGCTGCGCGCGACGGAGCGCGGCAAACGCTGGTCGGCCCTTCTGTCCGGGCTTGGCCTGGTCGCTGCCGGCGCACTGGTCGGCCTTGTGGTGTCGGTCGTCCTGTTCTGGGACCGCATCGTGGCCATGGTTGTCAATTTGCGGCCATAGCGGCCTCGGCGCCAAGCTCCACCGTCTGCAGATCGGATGGCGGTATGGACGGCCCGGTCAGGCCGCGCCGTGTCAGCCGGATCCGCCAGTTTCCCTTTTCACCGTCGATGTCGAACAGATTATACTGCGCCGCCGGGTGCTTGCCACCCGGCGCCTGGCCGGCGGCAGCGACACCGACCGCCGGGATCCTGACGCCTCGACCGCCGATGAAGAACAGCGACGGCAGATGCGAATGGCCGTGTAGCACAAGGTCGGCGCCATGGCGGCGAATGATCTTGTTGAAGCGGGCGATGCCGAACAGCCGCTTGTGCTGCGGGACCGCGCCGCGCACCGGCGGATGATGGATCATGATGACGCGGAACAGCCCCTGTCCGGCAGTGTCCTGGAGGATTTTGCCGAGCCTATCCCCCTGGCCTTCCATGAAAAACCCATTGGCCATGAAGGGTGCCGTGGCGCGCGCTGTCGAGACGCCGATCAGCGCGACATTGCCGCGTACACGCAGATAGGGGAAGGCGTTGCGGTCGACCGGCGTGTTGACGCCGTCGCCGCTCATCCACGCCGCCCAGGACCGGCAGACCTTGTCGAAGGCGCCCGGCACATAGGCGTCGTGATTGCCCGGAACGACCGAAACATCATGCGGCGGCCCCAGCGTCTCCAGCCAGTGCCTGGCCATCTCGATCTCGCCGTCGAGCGCCAGATTGACCAGGTCGCCGGTGACGGCGAGGTGATCAGGCGTGTTCGCCTTGATGTCGGCGACGATCGTGTCAATGACCGCATCATGCATATGGCGGCGGCGGTTGCGCTGCCAGTTGACATAGCCGAGCACGCGCTTGGAGGCGAGATCGCGATAGGATACATCGGGGAGCGGCCCCAGATGGACATCGGAAATATGCGCGAGCCTGAACATACAACCTTCATAGGCGACCCGCGCGCGGCTTTCCACCCACGGTTTCGCTATCAATGACGAGCCCTGAAGATGCCTTCCGCCAGACCGGCTGGCCAGGGTTGAGGGCCAGGCTGTTCCATCTCTATTTCGTGCTGCGGAGGCCGATGACGCTTGGCGTGCGCGGCCTGATCCACGACACAGCGTCCAGATCCGTCTTCCTTATTCGCCATACCTATGTACCGGGTTGGCAGCTTCCCGGCGGCGGCGTCGAAGTCGGCGAGACGATGAACGAGGCGCTGGCCCGTGAACTGGCCGAGGAAGGCAACATCGCTCTGACCGCCCCGCCGGTGCTCAAATCGATGCATTTCAACCGCCGCTCCAGCCACCGCGACCATGTCGGCTTTTATCTGCTCGAGCATTTCAGCCAGACGGCGCCGAAGCTGCCGGACCACGAGATCGCCGAAGCCGGCTTCTTCCCGCTCGACCGCTTGCCGCAGGGCACGACGCCGGCGACGCTGCGCCGGATCGCCGAGGTTTTTGACGGCGAGCAGCCCTCGCCCTACTGGTAGATCAGGCCGCCGCTTTCTCGAAGCGCGCCCGGTCATGCCGTGCGCCATAATCGAGATCCGGTCCGACAGGCACGATCCGCGTCGGATTGATCGTCTGGTGGCTGCCGTAATAATGCGCCTTGATGTGATGCATGTTCACCGTCCCGCCCACGCCAGGCACCTGATAGAGATCGCGCAGATAGTTGGACAGGTTCGGGTAGTCGGCGATGCGGCGCAGATTGCATTTGAAATGGCCGACATAAACCGGATCGAAGCGCACCAGCGTGGTGAACAGCCGCCAGTCGGCCTCGGTGATACGACCACCGACGAGATAGCGCTGTTTTGCCAGCCGCTCCTCCAACGTATCCAGCGCCGAAAACAGCTCGCCGAAAGCCTCTTCATAGGCGCGTTGCGTGGTGGCGAAGCCGGCGCGATAGACGCCGTTGTTGATGGCGGGATAGACCAGCGCATTGATGCGGTCGATCTCGCCGCGCAACGCCTTCGGATAGAAATCCAAGCTGGCGTCGCCCCATTCATCGAAGGCTGAATTCAGCATGCGGATGATTTCGGAAGACTCGTTGGAGACGATGGTCTGCTCCTTTTTGTCCCACAGCACCGGCACAGTCACCCTGCCCGAATAGGCGGGATCGGCCTTGGCATAGATCTGGTGCAGGAAGTCGAGGCCGTAGAGCGTGTCGCCCGTGGCGCCGTCCTCAGCTACGAACGTCCAGCCGTTGGCGCCCATGAAATGATGCACCACGGACACCGATATGATGCCCTCCAGCTTCTTCAGCGCGCGAAAGATCAACGTCCGGTGGGCCCACGGACAGGCAAGCGAGACATAGAGGTGATAGCGGCCGGGCTCGGCCTTGAAACCGCGCGTCCGGCCTTCGGCAGGCGCCCCGTCAACGGTGATCCAGTCGCGCCATTGCGACTGCGCCCGCACGAACCTGCCACCATTGTCCGCCGTATCGTACCAGCGGTCCTGCCATCTTCCTTCGACCAGCAATCCCATGCGAATCTCCTTGCGTCCTGTTGGTTGATGTAGGCGCAAGGCTGCCCTGTCGAAGACGTCAGGTGCTGAACAGACCGTCACTTGGCCGAAATGACGGACAGAAACGGCCGATTGCAGCGGCGGGAAATTGATGCTAGCGGACAATCCGCATGTTCGACTTTGCTTTGATCCGGTTTGACCGACGACGAAAGGGCGCCCGCGCTTGATGAAGCGCTGACTGGCGAATGCTGCCGTTTGCAGCAACCTTTCCTCCTTGTACCGGACCGCAAAGACCATGAGCCTTGCCGACGTGAAATACCTGCCGGAAACCCCGGCGCACGACCCCGAGATCGAAGCCATCAACGACGAAGCCTTCGGGCCCGGCCGCTTTGTGCTGGCCGCCTACAAGATTCGTGAGGCCGGAGGGCACGAGCGCTCGCTGTCCTTTGTCGCCGTCAATGGCGACATCGTCGTCGCCTCGGTGCGCATGACCCGCATCGCCGCCGGTGCCGGCCGCGCATTGATGCTCGGGCCGCTCGCCGTGCGGCCGGCCTTCAAGAATCTCGGCATCGGCCGCCGGCTGGTGGCGATCGCGCTCGAGGCCGCTGCCCGGGCCGGCGCACCTGCCGTCATGCTGGTCGGTGACGAGCCCTATTACGGGCCGCTCGGTTTCAAGCGGATTCCGCGCGGCCAGATTTCGATGCCGCGCCCCGTCGACCTCGACCGGCTGCTGTCGCACGAGATCGCGCCGGGCGCGGTCGCCAGGCTCTTGGGCGAGGTCTGCCACGCCGATCAGGCCAGGGTGACCGATCCTACCGCGGCGATGGCTTGACCTTTCCCATCGATCTGGCGCCTGATCCGTCCACTGTTCCTGAGATCAAAGGATGACGTCATGAACCCGAACGGCCAGATCGCGATCGTCACCGGCGGCGGCTCCGGCCTTGGCGAGGCAACGGCGCGCGCGCTGGCCACCAAGGGAGCCCGCGTCGCCATCTTCGATGTCGGTATTGACCGCGCGGCCAAGGTCGCGGCCGAGATCGGCGGTATTGCCGTCCAATGCGACGTCAGCAGCGCCGACAGTGGGACTGCTGCCCTCGCCGACGTCGCCGCCAAGCTTGGCGAGCCGCGTATCCTGATCAATTGCGCCGGCATCGCCATCGGCGTGAAGACGATCGGCAAGGATGGTCCCCATCCGCTTGATCAGTACCGCAAGGTGATCGAGGTCAATCTGATCGGCACGTTCAACATGATCCGCCTCGTCGCCGAACGCGCGTCGAAGCTCGAGCCGCTGCCGGGCGGCGAGCGCGGCGTCATTGTCAACACCGCTTCGGTTGCCGCCTATGATGGCCAGATCGGGCAGGCCGCCTATGCGGCGTCCAAGGGCGGCGTCGTCGGCATGACGCTGCCGGTGGCGCGCGACCTTGCCCGTTCCGGCATCCGCGTCTGCACCATCGCTCCCGGCATCTTCAAGACGCCGATGATGGCCGGCATGCCGCAAGAGGTGCAGGATTCACTGGGCGCCGCCGTGCCCTTCCCGTCGCGCCTGGGCGAACCGTCCGAATATGCCGCTCTCGCCCTGCACATCATCGAGAACCAGATGCTGAACGGCGAGACCATTCGCCTCGACGGCGCCATTCGCATGGCGCCGAAATAAACCGGTCATGAGCGCCGGCCTGTCCGCTGCCGCTAAAACCGGTCCGCTGACCGGGCTGAAGGTGATCGAGATGGCCGGGCTCGGCGCCGTGCCGCTGGCCGGCCTGATGCTGTCGGAGATGGGCGCGCAACTGTTGCGTATCGAACGGGCGGGGACGAGCCAGCTCCTGCCGCTGCCGGATGAGTATAACATCGACCGCCATGGCCGCGCCGTGCTGCGCCTCGACCTGAAGCGCCGTGAAGGCACCGATCTGTTGCTGCGCCTTGCCGAAAAGGCGGACATGTTGCTCGAAGGCTTTCGTCCGGGCGTCATGGAGCGGCTCGGCCTCGGCCCGGAAACGGTGCTGGCGCGTAACCCGGCGCTGATCTACGGCCGTATGACCGGCTTCGGCCAGGACGGCCCGCTCGCCGGCCGCGCCGGCCACGACATAACCTACCTCGCCTATAGCGGCGTGCTGCACGCCATCGGCCATGCCGGCGGCCGTCCCGTCACGCCGCTCAACCTCGTTGCAGACTATGGCGGTGGCGCCATGATGCTGGTTGCCGGTGTGCTGGCCGCCCTGTTCCAACGTTCGCGCACAGGCAAGGGTGAAGTTATCGACGCCGCGATGGTCGATGGCGCTTCGATGCTGGCGGTGCCCCTGCACGCCTTGATGGCGGCCGGCTTGTGGAGCGATAAGCGTGGCGCGAACCTGCTCGATTCCGGCGCCCCGTTCTACGACACCTATGAGACGTCGGACGGACGCCATATCGCCATCGGCTGTCTCGAGCCGCAATTCTTCGCCGAATTCGCCAGGCTGCTGCCGCTCGACGAGCGCTTTGCATCCGGCCAGTACGACAAGGCCCTGTGGCCGCCGATGCGCGCCGCCATTGCCGATCGGATCCGGCAGAAACCACGCGACGACTGGGACCGGTTGTTCGCGCAAACCGATGCCTGCGTTGCACCCGTTCTGTCGCTGCAAGAGGCAAAGCACCACCCGCACAATCGGGCACGCAACGCCTCTGTGACGGCAGGTGCATTTGAGCGCCCGGCCCCGGCCCCGCGTTTCTCGAGTTCGCAACCGACATTGGCCACTATGCCCGGCGATGAGGATTTGTTGCCGTCGACAATGCTGGCACGTTTCGG
>NZ_RZQE01001070.1:0-420 GCF_004022955.1 Mesorhizobium sp. M7A.F.Ca.US.002.01.1.1
CCACGCCGTCCAGGACAGATCCGACAATCAGTTCGTCGGCACCCGAGGCAAGCGTCGGCAGGTCGAGTATGACAATGTCGTAGGCAGGAAGTCCGTTGGTGGCAAGGTCACTAGCGGCTAGCTCCGAGAGGAACGCCTCCATCTTGCTAGGCGCCAGGAGGTGTCTGGCGTCCACGGTCGAACTGGAAAGGATGTCGAACGGCCGCCCCGCAGCACGAACGATGTTGAGACGGACAGGGTCCTGGCACGGTAGGTCGAGGGCTCCCGACTGGCTCAGAAGCCGCGAGGGGATCATGGTCGGGCGCCGGATGTCGGCGTCAATCACCAGCGTCTTCAGGCCCGACATCGAGTAGAGCGTAGCGAGATTGCTGGCCACCGAACTCTTCGAACCGTCGTTGGATACGGCAGTCAACCCAAGAA
>NZ_RZQE01001071.1:0-417 GCF_004022955.1 Mesorhizobium sp. M7A.F.Ca.US.002.01.1.1
TATCCAAGGTCCTCGAGAAACAATTCCGGCATACGTTAAAAAGCACAGCCTGAATCCAGAAAATCCTTGTCGATGCGGCAGCGTTCGGTAGTAACCGAAGCGCTCTTTATGGCGCGTATTATTGTAAAAACTGCTTTTTCGCGCAACGTCTGAGAACATCTCCGCAAGAAATATCTGACGAATGTCATCGGGGGGCTCGTGTTAAAAGAAATCTATATGGAACATCGCGATCTTGTGTTGACAGCTAACGGCCGACAGGTCTATTTTCTCGTTAATTGAAGCTATGTATCGATTATCGAGAAAGGCAATCCGATGAGTGCGATCGACTGGCGGCAGGCCGCGTCAAATCTCAATCTCCGCAAACAGGCATTCATCGGCGGAAAATTCGTCGACGCGGTATCGGGTGGGGTGTTCGAC
>NZ_RZQE01001072.1:0-415 GCF_004022955.1 Mesorhizobium sp. M7A.F.Ca.US.002.01.1.1
TGCCATTGTCGCGCGTCTCGATCAGCGCCAGTTCGTCGGCATGTTCGAGCACAAGTTGCGCCAGGCGATAGACGAGCTTGCCACGGTCGGTCTGGGTCATCCGGCGCCATGCCGGATTGGCAAAGGCGGATCGCGCGGAGGCCACGGCAGCATCGACATCGGACGCGTCGGCCTCGGCCAGCTCATACCAGGGCCTAGCGGTCGTCGGATCGTAGCTTGGAATGTACTGGCCGGCTTTCGGCGCGACAAAGCTACCGCCGATGAAAAGCTGCTGACGGGAATTCTCGAGCGATTTTACAGACGTTTTCATGGCTTTTCCTGCTCGATGTCCTGCGCGCTTTGCGTCCATGGCTGCGAGCCGCCATCGATGCGGGCCAGACGCCCGCCATCGCCCGAATCCATGTAGATGCTGAAC
>NZ_RZQE01001073.1:0-412 GCF_004022955.1 Mesorhizobium sp. M7A.F.Ca.US.002.01.1.1
CCGTGGCGCGCGGGTTGAAGGCGGCAAGCGGGTCCTGGAACACCATTTGCAGGCGCGCGCGGCGGGCACGCAGTGCTGCGCTGCGCAGGGCCAGGAAATCGTCGCCTTCGAACTCGATGCGTCCGTCGTCCGGCTCGATCAATCGCAGCACCACCCGCGCGATCGTCGATTTGCCGCTGCCGGAGGGTCCGGCCAACGCCAGCGTTTCACCCGGCTCGATGTGAAAGGAGACATCGTCGACTGCAGCGATGGTGTTGTCGCCGCGACGGTAGCGCTTGGTGAGGTTGGACACCGCCAGCAGGCTCATGCGTGGAGCCCGGCTCGGTTCAGCAGCGGCTTGGTGTCGAGGCCGATATCGGCATCGAGCAATGCGCGCGTATAGGGCTGGGCCGGGGCGCCGACAATCTGCGCC
>NZ_RZQE01001074.1:0-407 GCF_004022955.1 Mesorhizobium sp. M7A.F.Ca.US.002.01.1.1
AATCTCCTGCGTTGCTAGAGAGGAGCCGAGGTCGCGGGCTACGCCGAAATCCGTTCGATCACCGCACCGCAGTTGGACAGCTTTTCTTCCAGCCGCTCGAAGCCGCGATCGAGGTGGTAGACGCGGTTGACCGTGGTCTCGCCTTCCGCCGCCAGGCCGGCGATGACCAGCGAGACAGAGGCGCGAAGATCGGTCGCCATGACCGGCGCGCCCTTCAGCTTCGGCACGCCGTCGACGATCGCCGTCTGGCCCGAAAGCGTGATGTGAGCGCCGAGCCGCGCCAGTTCCTGCACATGCATGAAGCGGTTCTCGAAGATCGTCTCGGTGATGCGCGACTTACCCTTGGCCATGGTCATCAGGCCCATGAACTGCGCCTGCAAATCGGTCGGGAAGGCCGGGAAGGGTGC
>NZ_RZQE01001075.1:0-404 GCF_004022955.1 Mesorhizobium sp. M7A.F.Ca.US.002.01.1.1
CGCCAGACCTGCTTCATAGACCTGGTCATGCGCGCCGGCCGGGTTGCCCTGGTCGACGACGATCTGCGGCACGTCGTTGGTGCCGTTGATGGTGATGGTCAGCGTTGCCGTATCGGTCTCGCCGTCGGCATCCTTCATCGTGTAGTTGAAGGTCTCGGTCAGCGTCTGGCCGGCGTCCAGCGCCTGCACCGCCGGATCGGCGTTGTTGAGCGTATAGGTGTAGGTGCCGTCGGGATTGGCCACGAAGGTGCCGTGCGCGCCCGTCGTCGAGCCATCCCAGCTGATGAAGCTCGTCGGCGTGTCGGCGCCCGGCTGGTTGTTGGCATGCAGGTCGTTGGTCAGCACATTGCCGTTGACCGGCGAGAGCGCGTCCTCGCTGATGCTGTTGGTGTCGTCGACCGCAT
>NZ_RZQE01001076.1:0-404 GCF_004022955.1 Mesorhizobium sp. M7A.F.Ca.US.002.01.1.1
GCTGGGAACTCTATCACCCCCTGCCCTACCAGCGGCAATTGCTCGACGCGATCCTGAGGGAAGGCAAAAAGCACGGCATGCGGCTGGTCGGCCTGCACGCGCTGGAATCGCTCAGGCTCGAGAAATCCTATCGCGCCATGTATCGCGACATGAACCCGGAGATCAACGCGCTGGAGAGCGGGCTGGAGCGCTTCATCCGTCTCGACAAGGGCGACTTCGTCGGACGCGAGGCTGTGCTGAAATACAGGGAGCGCAACGACCAGCGCCGGTCGGTGACGCTCAGGATCGACACCGACGGCGCAAGCACTGTAGCCAATGAAGGGCTCTACAGCGACGGCAAGCTGGTCGGGCGCATCACCTCCGGCGGCTATGGCTACGCGCTCGGGCACGGCGTGGCGCTGGCG
>NZ_RZQE01001077.1:0-402 GCF_004022955.1 Mesorhizobium sp. M7A.F.Ca.US.002.01.1.1
GTGGAACCCGCTGCTGCCCAAGGACGGCGAACGCGTCAAGGTCGACGCCGACCGCGTCAAGCATTGGCTGGCGCATGGCGCCCAGCCGACCGACCGCGTGCTGCGCTTCCTCGACGAGGCCGGCCTCGTCAAGCGCGACGCCCGTTCCAACCCGAAGAAGGCCGAGCCGGGCAAGAAGGCGCAGGAACGCGCTGCTCTTCTGAAGAAGGCGCAGGAAGATGCCGCTGCTGCCGTTGCCGCCGCCGCGGCTGCACCGGCCGAGGCGGAAGCCGCAACCGCCGAATAAGTATTTGCTCTATCGCATCCAGGAAAACGGCGGGCCATGTGCCCGCCGTTTTTTCATTCGACCCTGTCTGTAAAAGCCGCCCGGTCAATAGCCGCGCGGGCAGCGGTCAATATAGA
>NZ_RZQE01001078.1:0-401 GCF_004022955.1 Mesorhizobium sp. M7A.F.Ca.US.002.01.1.1
GGAAGCATCAGATCGCGCTTCAGCAGGCCGCCATTTGCGTACGGGCTTGCGCCCATGCGCCTTGTCCCTGTCGGGGCAAGTGCCGCAAGCTCCGGCAACAGGTGCCCGCTTTCGTCGAACAGCTCTCCCGGCTCGTAGCTTCGCATCCAGTTTTCGAGGATCTTGCGGTGCTCCTCATTCCCTCGAGCGTTCGATACCGGCACTTGATGCGAGCGCCAGAAACCCTCGACTTTTTCGCCATCGACCTCCTTCGGCCCGGTCCATCCCTTGGGGCTGCGCAGCACGATCATCGGCCATTTCGGGCGTTGACCATGCCATCCCGGAGCCCGTGCCTGCTCCTGAATGGAACGGATGCGATCGAGCACCGTGTCGAGCGTCGCGGCCATGGATCGGTGCATGGC